>JAGXHH010000197.1 GCA_024636355.1 Desulfobacteraceae bacterium
GCGGAACTGCGCTATCGCTTCGAGGACGCCCCTGTGGGCATCTACTACCGCCAGCGCAAAAGCAACGCCAAGCGGAAAAGCGGCAATGTCGCTGATTTTTGCCGGCGGTGGGGAAAGACTTACCGCTACATGGTCGTCCTGGATGCCGACAGCATCATGAGCGGCACGACCCTGGTGCAGATGGTCCGGATCATGGAAAGCCGGCAGGAGATCGGCATTCTCCAGACGGCGCCGAAATCCGTGAACAAGGAGACCCTGATCGCCCGCGTACAGCAGTTCGCCGGCGATCTGTACGGGCCCATGTTCGCAGCCGGATTGAATTTCTGGCAGCTTGGCGATTCCCAGTTCTGGGGTCACAATGCCATTATCCGGGTAGAGCCGTTCATGCAGCACTGTGCCCTGCCCCGCCTTTCCGGAAAACCGCCGCTGGGCGGCGATATTTTGAGCCATGATTTCGTGGAAGCGGCACTGATGCGACGCTCCGGATACGAGGTCTGGCTGGCTTATGATCTTGATGGCTCCTATGAGGAACCGCCCCCCACCCTGCTTGATGAGCTCAAACGGGACCGGCGCTGGTGCCAGGGCAATATGCAGCACCTGCGCCTGCTGTTTACCAGGGGACTGCACGGTTCCCACAGGGCGTTGTTCTTAAACGGCGCCATGGCCTACGGTTCGGCACTTCTCTGGTTTCTTTTCCTGGCGGCCAGCACCGTGATGGCCATTGCCCAGAATCTTCGGGAACCCGACTATTTTCCAACCGGCCGCAGTCTGTTTCCCAGCTGGCCGATCTGGGAGCCGCAATGGGCGCTGGTGCTGCTCGCCTCCACGGCGATCATCCTCTTTCTTCCCAAACTCTGCAGCATGTTCCATGTGGCGAAACATCGCCGGACATACCGTCATGGCGGCCCGATCCGAATGGTGGCGAGCTTTTTTCTGGAAATTCTTTTTTCAACACTTCTTGCCCCGACCCGGATGCTGTTTCACGCCAAATTCGTTTTCGTAACGCTGATCGGGCGCCAGATCTCCTGGGAAGCCCAGCAGCGGGAAGATGTAGGAACCGGGTGGGGCCAGGCCCTTCGGTTTCACTGGGGGGAAACCGCATTCGCCCTGGCCTGGGGCGCGGTGTTGTTCGTGGCAAACAGGACTTTTTTCTGGTGGCTTTCGCCGATCCTGATTTCCCTGGTGGTGTCGATACCGCTGTCCGTATGGCTCAGCCGACCGCAAGCCGGGTTGGCGTTTCGAAAATTCGGCCTGTTTCTCACCGCCGAAGAAGTCGTAACCCCTTACGAACTGCGCCTGTTGACCAAGCACCTGAGCAACGACAGAATGTTTTCCGATCCGCTGCCGCCTTGTTCAAAGGACGAAGGATTTATCCGGGCGGTAGTCGATCCCAGGGTTTATACCCTGCATATGGGAATGTTTTTCAGGCGGAAGCCGTCTTCAGAGATTACGGCCGGACGGCTCGATCCGTTTTGTGAAAAAGCGCTTCGGGACGGACCCGACGCCCTCTCGGACCTGGAAAAGCGGCAGATTCTGTCCGACCCGGCCAGCATGGCGGTGCTGCACCGAACGGTATGGGAACTTTCCGATCACGAACGGAGCCGCCAATGGCGGCTTCCCTGATTGCGGCGTTTACTCCGCGGGCGGCGAACTTGCATTGGCGGCTTGCAGCTGCTGACCGAGTCCCTTTATCATATCGAGTCGCTCGGAAACAAACCGGATGTTTGAAATCGAGCCTGCCATGTCACCGTGGGGATTGCCGGAACTGTTGAGCCGCTGGCGAACGACTTCGAGCAATTTAATATAATTTGCGATGATGAGCTCTTTTCCCTGGATGCCGACCCCTTCGGCTTTCTGCAGATTTGCTTCAAACCGGTCCATGTACATCAGGGTATGCAGAAACGAGGTACAAAATTCGTCGAGATCCTCTTGGGGATGCCCCCCCTTCATTCCGCTGAGATAGTTGCGCTCGCTGATGAAATCAAAAAAGTACCCCTGTTCGCCCTTCCGGAGCCGGCCCCGTGATCCGGTCTTCCCCTGGGTGACAATCCAAAACCGTTCAATCGAAAATTCATCGAATCCTTTCAGATCGGCAAACATCTTCCGGACCACCGTATTTCTCGTAAGATTAAGCCGGTCCACCAGGATATGCAGGGCTTCGTGCTCGGCAATCACGTTGAGCTCGTTTATCGGCTCCTGCCTGAAGGTATTGATGTAAAACCAGATGTCATTCTTATCGATACAGGTGACCGCATTGTGAATTTCTTTAAATTCAAGAATATTGACCGTGCCGACCAGCTCGGCCTGGAATGTCGATTCGACATTCCGGATGCCCCGTGAAATCGCATCCATGCGCTGATATAGCTCATCATTAAATTCATTCACCGGAGCCTTCTGCGCACCGACATACCGGAACGGAACAAAATTGCCGCCATTGCCGATTTCAGACGGTTCGGCGATTTTCCGGCCACCGCTGTGCCGGACCTGCATCCGCCAGAGCGCATCTCCGGTTTCGAATTCGATGACAAACCGGGCGTCCCTGCTGAGCGTATCGGCGGGAACCATCGGGAAACAGGAATAGACATCAGAGCCGAATAAAGGTTTACGGGGCGGCTCCAGGGTCTTGATGCCGTCATTTTCTTCCACTGCACCGGCAACCAGCAACTGTTCCGGTTTAAATTTTCCGTAATAGCCGAAAGAAAATGTGCCGTCCGCTTTCGGCTGAACAGATAACATCGGCCTTCCATTTACACGGGCATCGATCCCCTTGCTTCCCACAGCCACGATTCCGCTGACATAACCCTCGGTAGCAAAAGAGGCTGCCGCCAGTTCACGACGCGATAAAGTCCGTGTTTCCAGCCTGCCATCGATTACGACGTAGAACTTCATTGCAGAAAGCGGCGTTTTGCACTCATTGACCGGAAGGGAAGAAGCGGCTGTCGACGATCCCGTCGTCCCGGAAACATGTGCGGTTTGCTGACCGGACACCGCCAGGGGGCGACAGCAGATCAGCATGAAAAACAGCACGAATATCAAAGACAAATTGAGGTGAGCACTATTGTTCAGTTCTGGTAGAGCGGCCGAGAGAAACAATTTCAAAAATTACCCCATTTCCGATAATGATTTTTAATCCGAATCCATGGATTCGAAGCAAGAAGCATACCAGAAGATGGGGCTCTGCCGGTTTCAAAACCAGATAAAACACTTGAATTTATACGATAATCAGGTGCAAGAATTGCGTAAACGCATCCTGTTCGCGCACACGCTCCGGCAGCCGTTCAACTATTTCTGTAAACTGCAAGGATAATTCAGAAAGAAAAGCCGTCCCGGCCTCGCCGTGACCGAATTTAGCGGGATTCTTTTTTACTTGCATAAGCAAAGTGGCGTCTTGACCGGATACTGGAAGTTTGAAACCGATGGCGAAAAAGTTCTGTTAGCAAGATCCTTATATAATTGAACTTTATTAGAAAATAGACTAAAAAGCTGATCGGTTCGAAAAAAAAAAAGGTGCCGGAATTTGTCAGTTTAACTGCCGTGAATTGTCACCGTGATCAGTAAAAAAATATCTGGAGGAAGAAATAGGGGAAGTAAAGAAAAAGGGTCTTTCAATATCGGCTGAAAATTAAATCGAACCGATATTGTCAGACCCCCTTGTTGGTCCGGGTTTCCCTTTCAGAAGCACGATTTCGACAACTCGTGTCTGACTGAACGGAACCCGCTATTTGTCAACCTTCGCGGCCGGATACGCGCTTACTGCATCTGCTGATCTTCTCCAAAATTTTCCCTTTTTTGGATGCCGGGTTTATAGGGTTCGTTGGCAGGTTGTTCCTCCACACCATAATATCCGCGAACCTGCTGATCAAAATCTGCCGGCGCCATCTGGTTCCAGTCGCTTTTTGAAAAACTCGGGGCATTTTCCAATCGCTCCTGATCGATATTCAGCTTCAGGGCGTCCGCCCCTTCGGCGCTGACCATCTGCCAGGGTACCGGCACCATGTTACCGCCGATTCCGAACACTCCCCCCCGGGCCAAGACCAGATATTCGATGTCCCCCTGGTCCGACAGGATCAGGTCCTCGACGGTGCCCACGGAATTTCCCTGCTGGTCATTAACGTTGATCCCCATTATCTGGCTCGCCCGAAGCGGCCCCTGCCCCATTGCGTCCTGGGCGCCGGACGGATCGGTCTGCATCGCGGATTGGCCGGTTGCTTCCCCGGATTGCGTCTGCCCGTAAGCCGGCATCGCAAAAAGCGCAGCAAGCATTATAAAACCCATGAGCACGAGAATCTGTCTATTCATGATGTTTCCTCCTAGTAAAGTGTTTGAAAGTCCTGCAGCGATTTATCTATAAACATAGAGACGCAGCCTTATCGGAACAATACAGCATAACCGGTATATTGACAAAAACCGCCATGTATCCGAACCGATTGAAAACCCGAATCGGTTTACGTCCCGAGCCGGACGGCAGCAGAAAAACAGACGCCTCGCACCGGCAATCCCGCATTAGCCGGCCGCACCGATCGGTTCGAACAAGCCGATGCATTGTAATACGCCCGGCACGCCGGATAGATGCAGAAAACTATTTGATCGGAAGCTTTGCAATTGTACCCGCCATGGTTAAATTGAATCTATGCGATTATCACTTTCCGATGAAGACCTAAGACATTTGGGGGTATACTTGATGACCGGAAACGACAAAGACGAAAGAACCTTCGATGACGAGTTTGAAGACGAGGAATACGGCTCTTCAGAGGAATTTATGGCCATGTACGAAGAAAGCCTCAAGGCCATCAAGTCCGGGCATATCGTCGAGGGAGAGGTTGTTGATTTTGAGCGCGACAAAGTCCTGATCGACATTGGGTATAAATCCGAAGGGCTCGTACCGAAGCGGGAATTCATGGATGCCGAGGGGAATCTCAATGTCAAGATCGGCGACAAGGTGGAAGTTTTTCTCATCCGCAAGGAAGAAGACGGCTATCCGGTGCTTTCCCGCGAAGAAGCGGAACGGGACAAACTGCTCGATAAGCTGAAAACCATTTATGAATCCGAAGATACGGTCAACGGCCAGATCATTTCCCGTATCAAGGGAGGCTTTATCGTGGATATCGGTTTAAAAGCCTTTCTCCCGGCCTCACAGCTCGATGACAAGCCTGTCAAGGATCCGGAAGCCTGGGTCGGAAACCGGTTTGATTTTAAAATCGTCCAGTTCAACAAAGCGGAACGCAACGTGGTCGTCTCCCGCCGGGTGCTGATCGAAGAAGAACGGCAGCGCATGGCTGAAAAAACCCTTTCCCGGATTCACGAAGCCGACGTTGTGGAGGGAACTGTCAGAAACATCACCGATTATGGCCTTTTCGTCGATATCGGCGGAATCAACGGGCTAGTCCATATCAGCAACATCTCCTGGGGCCCGGTCCGCCATCCCTCGGAAATGTATCAGGTGGACGATCAGGTTAGTGTCAAGATCCTGGATATCGATGCCGAAAGTCGAAAAATTTCTCTGGGCATCAAGCAGTTGACGCCGGATCCGTGGGACCATATCGCGGAAAAGTATCCGGTGGGCGAAAAAGCCCCGGGGAAGGTGATCAGTCTGAAGAATTACGGGGCCTTTGTTGCCCTCGAGGAAGGCGTGGTCGGACTGATCGGCCTGTCCGACCTCTCCTGGACCCAGAAAATCCGTCATCCGAATCAGATCCTGAAAATCGGGGACGAAGTCGACTGCAATGTCTTGCACATCGATCCATCCAAACGACAAATGTCGCTCGGCCTGAAGCAGTTGACCCCGAATCCGTGGGACTCCCTGCCGGAAAGCTATCCGGAAGGAAGCGTTATTGAAGGAAAAATAAAACAGGTGACCGATTTCGGCATTTTTATCGGCATTACCGAAGAAATCGATGGGCTGGTCCACGTTTCCGACATGCCCCCGAGCCAGAAAACGCCTTCGGATCATTATGCGAAAGGCCAGACCATACAGGCCAAGATTCTGGAAATCGACCGGCAGAACGAACGGGTGAAACTCGGGATCAAGCAACTGGCGCCGGACCCCTGGAAAGCACTGCCGGAAAAATATCCAACCGGCGCCATCGTGCACGGAAAAGTCGCCAATATTACCGAGTTCGGCGTTTTTATGGAAATCGAAGAAGGGATTCAGGGCCTTGTGCACGTGTCGGAAATCCCGCCCATGAGCGGGGAGAATCCGCTGGAACAGATTGAATCCGGGCAGGTAATCGAGGCGCGGGTTATCGAGGTCCTTCCCGAAGAAAGAAAAATCCGGCTGACGATGAAAACCGAACGGCCGCCTAAAGCTCCCGAACTTGCAGAGGGCAAGGATGCCACCGGGTTCGGCCGGCTGCTGAAGGAAAAAATGCAGGAGCATTCGGAAAAAGACCAGTAGTTAAAATCAGAATACCGCTCCCCATTTCGGCAGCAGGGGCGACCGGCTTGCCGCCGGTCGCCCCTGCTGAGTTTCAATCCGCAAATGCCGATATCAGAAAATATACTCGAAACGGGTTCAGGGCGGCGATATTCAAGCCCACCCAGTACTCGGAACCTTCAAAATACTCCACCCCGACCATCGGATAACGAAACCGTTCGCTTTCAATATGCCAGCGGAAACCGGCATAGACGCACTACTTCGTTTATCTAAAACCTGCCGGACCTGTTCGAAAGATCGTGCGTTTCTCAAGGACTGCCCGCCGAAAAAAGCCATCCGTTGACGAAAGGAAATACGATTGTTAATTTCAGCTACGAAGGCTCTCCCATAACGGCTAAAAGGAAACGAAACGCCATGACAGAATCGCAGTTCAGCCCGTTGTACCGGGCCCTTTCCGGCAAGTTCCCGGATAACGAGGCAAAGAGCCTGGCAGTATTGATGGAATCGGCACTGAAGATGCCGGAAACCATCTACTATCAGGAGATCCCCATAGAAGACCCGCTAAAAAACGATACACTTCTACTGGCCTTTGAAGAACGGATCCTGATCCCCGTACGTTCCCGCCAGAGCCCCGCGTGGGACGATCGGGTCCACGGGTTTATTGAAGGGGAGATGTTTTTTATGCCCCGCTTCGTCCGGGCACTTTTTGAGGATGCCCGGCAAAGCGGCGTTTTTAATTCTGAAACCGCCGTGCGCCGGGTGCTGGCGCATCAAAGCGGGGAACATGTCGACGATGTGATCCGGTTCCTGAAAGAAATGAAACCCCATGTCAATGCCTGTATGGCCGAAGGGGGATTGATGGCGGCAGTCGCCCGGGGCGCAGGCCTCGGTGTTGCCGTCAATGACATTGTCGATGCCTGCGTGATCGTCGGGATCATGAGCCCCTGCACCCGGGGATCGAGCGTCCAGGGGCTCATCTGGTATGAAATAAATCCCTGTCTTTACTGGGATGAACGGTTTGCCTGAACAGGATTGGGCAGACGGGGTAATCGTGGTTTGAGATCGAAGCTTGTTTTCGAGAGCCCGGAACCGTAGGTCGGGTTTCCAACCCGACGGGCAAGCCCCGAGTAACGGTTTGTGGTTTTTAGTTTTTGTTTTTTTTCCGTTTTCGTTTCGCGACAAAAATTTTCGTTATTGTGAAACCGGGCGTCGGGATGTGAATCCGGCACAGATTTTGGTTGCGGCCAATGGCCGCACTGTGGTGATCGATCACGCTTCCAAGGAAGCTAATTCGAAATCGCTATCGGGATCGAAATCGAGAAGTTTTCGATAGCGATAGCGATTTCGATAGCGATACCGATACCAAGGCATAAGTTCCTTTCTGCAAATCGCCGGAAACCGGGGTACGACAGCTTTTTACGAATTCATCAAGATTAAGATTAAGAGCAAGAGCAAGAGCAAGAGCAAGAGAGAAAACCAGTTCCACGTTGACAGATGGCTAAGTTAAACGGTCCATATTCAAGGCGTGGTGATTTTTCATTTGCGAAGGCATACGTATTGTATGTCGAGCGAATGAAACATCACTACAACGCAGTAGATGGGCCGTTTAACGACGCCATCATACAGAGGGGAATCGGGAGGCATCGGTATGGGGCAGGAACTTGGCGGCGGAAAAGCGGTTCATAAAATCCTGGTTGACGTTTAATTCCAGGTAGGTAATCCGATCCCAGATCGATTCGATATGGTCGATGGCGCCACGTTCGATCAGCAGCCGGGCCGCTCCGCCCAATGAGCTGTTGCCCAGCGCCTGATAGGTCGATTCGGGCAGGTCCGGGATCATGCCGAGGCAAATCGCCGACCGGGGACGGATAAACGAACCGAAGGTGCCGGCCACATAGAAGGTGGCAAGATCGGCGAATCCGATCCCCACATATCCGGTGATGGTCTCCAGGATCGTGTACATGGCGGCCTTGGACCGGATCAGACTGTCGATATCGGCCTGGCTGATGGTTAAATCCTCGCCGGTGGCCGAGCAAGCGCGCGGCACGATCACCAGGTGCCGAAGGCCGTCGATTTCATACAACCGCTCGCCGCAGGCTTCCGGAACCAGCCGGCCGCGAATGTCGAGCATGCCGGACATAAACAACTGGGCGGCAAGATCAATCATTCCCGATCCGCAGATGCCCCGGGGCGGCTGTTCTTCTATGGTATGGATATCAAAAACCCGGGTTTCCGGATCGATGAGAATCCGATCGATCACCCCCGGCCCGGCAGTCATCCCGATCTCCGAGACGCCGCCTTCGAGCGCCGGCCCGGCCGCGCCGGCACAGGCCAGCAGCCAGTCCCGGTTGCCCAGGAGCACTTCGGCGTTGGTGCCGACATCGACGAGAATGGCGATCGCTTCATTTTTGTGAAATTCAGCAAAATATGCACCGGAAATGAGGTCGCCGCCGAAATAGCTGCCGACGTTGGGAAAGATGAATATACGGGCGCAGACGTTGAGGGAAATGCCGAGTTCATCAGCCCGCAATACGCCGGGCGTGTTGGTTGCGGGGATGTAGGGTTCCCGGATAATTCCGCGGGCAGAGACCCCCATGAACAGGTGGGTCATGCTGGTGTTGCCGGCAACCGCCATCAGAAAAACCCGTTCGCGGCCGATGCCGGCATCGGTGCACAAACCGGCGACCGCAGCATTTATGCCGTCAACGATCAGCCGGTTTAATTCATCGAGTCCGCCGGGCCTGTCCGCATGATGAATCCGCGTAAGGATATCGGGGCCGATGGCCGCCTGGGGATTGTCGAACGCCGATTCCGATAACGTCCGGCCGGTTTCCAGGTCGATCATCTGGAGCACCACCCGGGTGGTCCCCAGGTCGACGGCGATGCCGGCGATCGGCTCACTGCCTTCGGGTGACGCCACATCGATGAGTTGCCAGCGGTCACAGGTGCGAAAACAGATGCACCGGCATTCATAATTCCACATTCTTATCAATTCGGGAAGCCGCTTTAAAAGCGGCAGATCAATGGCAATGTGATCGGCCCCGATGCGGTGCGCCAGTACATTTTTCAACCGGTCGGCATCGGCCGTATTGTCATCGAGTGACGGCGGGGCAAGCCGCACCGGCACCACCCATCCGTCGATCGTTTCCGTCATCCGCCCGCTTCTCCCAAATTAATATCCGCTACAATTCGAAGGCCATATCACGGGCCACGGCAAAACATGTCATGGAACTGCCGGCTCGATCAAGCGTTTGCCGGCATGCGTCCACAATGGCATCCACGGCCGCATCGGTTCGCTCCTGGTTGATGTGAAACAGCCCGAATTGCTTTACCCCGGCCGCCATGGCCAGTTCCAGGGCATCGGTATAAGACGAATGCCCCCACTCGATGCTGGCGGCATATTCAACCGGGGTGTACTCCGCGTCATGAATCAGGAGGTCCGCCCCCCGGCAGAAATCGACATAATCGGAAAATCCGCACCCTCCGTTGTGGACAAAACCGAGTTCATTGTCCGTTAGAAAGACGAACGATTTGCCGCCTTCCTCGAACCGGTAGCCGCATCCACCGTTGGGGTGGGATAACGCGATTGGCGTAACGGTGACCGACCCGATGGAAAACTGGTTCGGGCAGCCGTTCTGGTAATGCACCCTCGCCTTCAGGTCTGAGTAGCGAACCGGGAAATGGGGCGGCCGCATCAATTTGGTCACGATGGCTTCAACGTATTTGCCGGGAACCGGACACCGGTGCATGAGGATTTCCGCAGTGCTGTCGTAGAGCGGCTTAAAAAAGGGGAATCCCATCAGGTGGTCCCAATGGGAATGGGTAAATATGAAGTTGAACACCGAGCGGCGTTCTTCGATCAGCCGGAGGCCCAGACGACGGATGCCGGTGCCCGCATCCACTATGATCAGGTCATCGCTTCCGGTTCGAATTTCGATACAGGTGGTATCACCGCCGTACTTCAGAAACTCGGGACCGGAAACAGGGATGGAGCCTCGCGACCCCCAGCATTTGATATACATGGATTTCCTTTAAGGCAAGGATCTCAGTTCCGGCCGAGAAAGGTATGCCAGACGCCTTCGTTGTTCCAGCGGGCAACGACCGTGGCGCCGACGGCATGCAACGGATCTTCGATTTTCCGGGCCTCACTGCGGAGCAGCCCGGAGAGGACAAACCATTTTTTCTGCAAAAACCCCGGGGCATCGACCAGTGCGTTCATCACATCGTAGTGGATGTTGGCGATCAGCAGGTCCGCGGAAATTTCCATAAAATCCTCCGCGCACCCCTGTACCGCCAATGCCCGGCCGCCCATCCGGTTTAACCGGATGTTGTCCCGGGTGGTCCGGACAGCCAGATAGTTCTTATCGACCGCCAGCACCCGCGGGCAACCCAGGTGCGCTGCTTCCAGGGCAAGCAGACCGGTACCGGTACCGAGATCCAGGGTTGCGGAAACCGGACCCTGCTCGAATACGGCTTCGATGGCCTCCATGCAGTCCCGGGTGGTCGGATGGGTCCCGGCGCCGAAAACCAGCCCCGGATCAAGCAGGATGTCGGAATCTCGATTTCTTCCGGCAGTTTCCGACCATGGAGGCGCGACACGGAACTTTCCCGCCGTAAATGGCTGGATGTCGCCGCCGTGCCAATCCGAATACGTCATTTCGAATCGATCGATCAGATCCAGATCCGAACGGGCGGCCACCAGGGAATCTATCCGCTCATCGGCCGTTTCGGTGAAAAACAGGAACGCCGTATCGTCTTCCTGCCAGTTTCCGAGAAACCGGCTGCCGAACAAAAGCCTGCTGCTGATCCGCCCCCGGATATAATAAATGAACAGATTGCTATACGGCCCGATCATGAACAGATGCCGTTTCGTCCCGGAAGATGTTTCAAACGCGGCAAATGCGGCCTGAACCACGGCGCTGTCTTCGGGCAGTTCAATCATCGGACGGCCTTCGAAATCGAATTCGTAGACCAGGTCATCGGCGGGAACCGACCCGATGTATTCGATGCCGGCATCGCGGATCAACTTAAGGATTTCCTCGGACGGCTCCACCTTGGACTGGTTGAGTATGATGCAGCTCCTGCCCACACAGATATTCAGACTGCGCGTCAGTTCATGGATCCGGATGCCCGCCTGGAGTCCGCGACGGGAGGCATCGGTGACAATGAGCAGCACGTCGATGTTTTTGGTGGTCATGCGGCTGATATGTTCCATGCCGGCCTCATTGTCGACGACGACATACGGGTAATTGTCCGACAGCCGGTCCAGGAAATTGGTCAGTAGGGTATTGGCGGCACAGTAGCAGCCGGAACCTTCGGGCTGTCCCATGACCACCAGGTCAAAATCGCCGGTTTCCATGATGGCCTGCTCCAGGCGCATCGCGATGAACACGTCCTTGGTCATGCCGCTGGGCACCTTGCCCCCCTTCATCTCTTCCCGGGCCTGGCCGAGGGTATCGGTTACCTCCAGGCCGAGCACTTCGTTTAAGTTGGCATTGGGATCTGCATCCACTGTGAGCACGGGGGTTTTACCGGTTTTCTTCAGATATTTGATCAGCAGGCCGGCGGTCGTCGTTTTTCCGGTTCCGCCTTTTCCAGCCAGTGCGATGGTATTCGACAAGATTTCATCTCCTTATTTTTCAATTTTCCACAAGTAAAAATTTTTAGGCGACTTGACGGCAACAGTCAAGCATCTTTTGGAATGCATAGTGCCTGAGGAGGGCCGGGAACCAAGTCTTATGGGGCTTGAAAGCCGTGCACGTGCACGTGCCGAAGAAATGATTCCGACATGAATTTATAACCCGCATCAGCAAACTGGTGCATTGGCCCATATTGCGGAAGCGCTGGGGACGGACCATTGACCAACGGGTCACAAATGGATAAGATAAATACAACATTCACATCCGGGATAAGACATTGGCCGAAGAGATGATTGATTCACTCGATAAAGACGACCGCAATACGATGAATCCATATGATCGACACGATGCAACGAAAAGCTTATTGTCGGCAAGGAGAAAATCGGATAATTAACGGTTTTAATTACAGGAGATAGCATCATGCAAACGGATAATATTAAAGAAGAAGCTCATCGGCTCCTTGACAAACTGCCGGAACACGCAACCTGGGAAGATCTGATGTACAGGATCTATGTCCGGCAGGCAATCGAGGCGGGCATAAAAGACAGCGATGCCGGCAAAACGGTCGATGTTCAGGAGGTCCGCGAAAGGTTTGGATTAAAGGAATGAACGTTCGCTGGACGAAAACGCCCTGGAGCATTTGGTCAATATATACGAGTATATTGCCGTCAACTCCAAAACATATGCCAGGCGCATGGTTGATAAGATTACCAGACGCTCTGCCCAGATTGCCGATTTTCCATATTCCGGGCGTGAAGTGCCGGAATACGAAGCAGAAGATATCCGTGAATTGATCGAATATCCGTATCGGATTATTTACCGGATAAAAACCCATCAAATAGACATCTTGGCAGTTATCCACGGAGCCCGCCAAATGCCGGACGATATCAAGTAAATACCTGCTGTCAGTTGCGGTTTATAACCCGAATAAAAAAACCGCACGAGCCGGCATCCCCGGCGCAAAATCTTGCCCGGAAACGGATGCCGGCTCGGGATAA
This sequence comes from Desulfobacteraceae bacterium, assembly GCA_024636355.1. Taxonomy (GTDB): domain Bacteria; phylum Desulfobacterota; class Desulfobacteria; order Desulfobacterales; family Desulfosalsimonadaceae; genus JAGXHH01. The sequence goes on from JAGXHH010000197.1 coordinate 13,011, forward strand.
TTCTTTTCAGGCAAAGTCAGAAATGACTGGTGCCGTCCCAGCAGTGGGTGCAGAGTTTTTCCTTGGGCAGCCCGATCGCTTCAACCATATCGGGCATTTTCTGATACTTCAGGGAAGTCAGGCCCAGGTTTTCCCGGATATGTTCCACCATCGCATAATATTCATTTGATTCCTGATCCACATACTTGTGGACAAGCGCCTCGTCTTCCCCCCCCTCCAGCTCGTGAATCGCCCGCCGGCCCGCCAGGTCCATGGTGGAGCGCGACGTGGAGAAATTGAGAAACAGACAGGGGTAGATCAGGGTCGGACAGGCAATCCGCATATGGATCTCCTTTGCCCCGGCTTCGAACAGGTTTTTTACATTGTCCTTGAGCTGTGTGCCCCGAACAATCGAGTCGTCGCAGAACAGCAGGCGCCTGCCGTCGACAAGGGCCCGTACCGGAATCAGCTTCATCCTGGCCACCAGGTCCCGGTCCGACTGGTTCTGGGGCATGAAGCTGCGCGGCCAGGTCGGGGTGTACTTCACATAGGGGCGCTGATAGGGAATATTGCGGCAATTGGCATACCCGATGGCATGGCCGATGCCGGAATCGGGAATCCCTGAGACCAGGTCCACCGCAGTATCGTCGGTTTCAGCCAGTTTGCACCCGCACCGGTACCGGACTTCCTCCACATTGATCCCCTCGTAGCTCGAAGCCGGGTACCCGTAATAGATCCAGAAAAAAGAACAGATCTGCATTTTTTCACCCGGAGGCCGCAGCTGCTCGAACCCTTCCGGGTTGACAGAGACAATCTCGCCGGGCCCCAGATAATGTACAATCTCATATCCAAGGTTGAAAAAGGCGGTCGTCTCCGAACTGACCGCATACCCCCCGTCTTTTTTACCGATAACCAGCGGGTGGCGTCCCAGCTTGTCCCGGGCCGCAATGAGGCCATCGCTGGTAACCAGCAGCAGGGTACATGATCCCTTGATCATCTGCTGGGCATGGGTGATGCCTTCTGCAAAGGTACTCCCCTGGTTGATGAGCATGCCGACGAGTTCCGTCGGATTGACCGCACCGCCGCCGGCTTCCGAAAAATGGATGTGCTGCCGGAAGGCGCGTTCGGCGATTTGATCCAGATTGTTGATCTTTGCCACTGTGGCGATGGCGAAAGTTCCGAGGTGGGAGCCGATGATCAGGGGCTGGGCATCGTTGTCGCTGATCGCGCCGATGCCGTGCCTGCCGTGGAATCTCGGCAGCTCGGGGCCGAGTTTGGTGCGGAAATAGTCGTTTTCGATTTTCTTGATCGATTTGGTGATTCGCTCGTCATTTCTTACCGCGAGACCGCCGCGCTTGGTTCCCAGATGCGAATGATAATCCGTGCCGTAAAAGACGTCTATAACACAATCGGTTTTCAAGGTTGCGCCGAAGAGTCCGCCCATGTGAGTTGATCCTTTTTCCGGTTTGCCATATAATCGATGGCTTCCCTCGCCTGGTCTCCGGACGCATGAAAGCCCTTAATGAAAACCGTCTTATCCCATCAATGAATTCGGCTGTCAATATGGTATGTGGATATAGTCGCAGGTATTTGAGATGACAAAGCAGGTTCTTTTCTGTCGTCAACGGCTGGAGGTCTACAAATTTGAACAGATCCGTTATTTCTCGACTTCCGCCGGCCGGTTTTCCCGAAGCGCTTCGGCAAACGTCTGCCCGGCTCGATACGCCTCTTCCAGATACTCCGGAAACCCGAGCACGTCGCCTTCCAAGTCCAGCCCCCGGTAAAGCAGGGAATCGTATATCTCAGCGTCAAGCACATCGAAAAAATATTTCATGGTCAGCAGCATCCCGTCAAACAGCTTTTTTCCCTTAGTGGCTCCTGCCGAAATGACCAGCGCTTTTCGTTTCGGCACCCATTGGCCGAACGGCACCTGATCGATCCAGTATTTTTTCACCCAGAGCGACTGGCACCGGTCCATCAGCAGTTTGAGGTGGGCACTGACCGTATAAAAAAATATCGGCGTGGCCACCATCAGGCCGTCTGCGGCCAGCAGCCGGTCGCGGACTTCCTGGAACTCGTCTTTGATCGCACACTCGCCCCCTTCCTTGCAGCCGTAGATTTCAAGACACGGGGCTATTTTTTTGTCCCGGAGAACGATTTTTTCAACAATGGCCCCGGCCTGCTCGGCGCCCTCAACGGCCCGGTCCAGCAGCAAGGCCGTATTGCCCTTCCGGCGCGGACTGCCATAAACCGCGACAATTCTGCTCATGAGTACCTCACTACGTCTGGGGTTCCATTCACTTCATCTGTAATTCTTGCTCTTGCTCTTAATCTTAATCTTAATCTTAATCTTGCTCTTGCTTTTGCTCTTAATCCCCTCGGAAAAGCTCCATTATAACCACAGAGGGCGCAGAGTACACAGAGAAATGCATTTTATTTTAAAGGGCTTATCTCTGTGGTTGGTTCTGCTTTTTACGAACATTAATCTTAATCTTGCTTACATGAGATTAAAGATGAAGATTGAGATTGAGATTGAGATTAAGAGCAAGATTAAGAGCAAGATTAAGAGCAAGAGCAAGAAACACCATCACTTGAGCGGAGTGAATACCAAGACTCAATTCTCCCGGCTCCTGTATTCTGGCTTCTGGCTCCTGGATTCTATCTCCTGGCTCCTGATTTCTCTTCTCAATTACCAGTTTTTCAAGATAAATCAATCGACAAACAGGCAGCCGGTGGTTTTCCGGATCAGGGGATTGAGTTCCTGCGCGAGGACCGCGTAAGAGTAATAGGTGCTGGCGATTTCATAATTGTGCTCCACCAGTCGATGGCAAAGGTCCGGGTTTTCGAGGACCTTGCGCGTCTGCTCCACCGCATCCGGGGTGACGTAGCCGTCGAGTTCAATGACCGAAAACCCCTTGGGCTTAATGTCTGCGGCATAGATGGAATACGCGTTGACCACGATCGGTTTCCGGAAATAGACCGCCTCGAGAAACGCATTGCCGAAGCCTTCAAAATTGGATGGATAGGTGACCAGGTCCGCATGGGGGTAGATATCGTTTAGCGTGTAAATCTTTCTGCCGTCCGGGGTGATGCCGCGGTTGTCGCTGATAATCTCGGAGACAAACCGCGTTTCGACGCCCATCAGTTCGGAGTATTCGCGTATCCGCTGCTGGTACTGATAGCCTTCGTCACCGGAGGCATGGGAGATAACGAGTTTGGCCTTCATGCCGAGGCGATGGACCAGTTCGATGGCATGCTCTATTCCCTTGCGTTTGACCACCCGCGTGGGCTGCAGGATAAACAGCTCGTCATCTGCAATTCCGAGCGCCGTGCGCACATCGGCATTGTAGTCGTCGATGCCGGGCGGCGGGTTTTCGAAATCCATGACGTTGGGGATAATGTGTGCCGATATTCCGGTCCGGAAACTGAGCTGATTGCATGCGGTCGAACTGATCACCACGTGTTCCATGTTCGGCAGGTGGGGCGGAAACGCCATGCTGAGATAATCGCTGACCGCATTGGTCAAAAACCGCTGGCGCTCCCAGAAAAAATCATGGTGATGGGCAATGGCCGGCATCTTGATTTCACATAGCAGTTCCGTTAGCGCCAGGCCCAGCGGGATGTTCAATGGAATGGCGAGCGCATTCTCTATCACCAACAGGTCGAGGTCGAATTTTTCGATGAATGCGTACAGGTCGTCCTTCAATTTGTTTTTCAATTGCTGGATCCGCTCGGTGATATGGCGGCCCCTTTCGGTCAGATCAAACACACTGTCATAGACTTCCTTAATATCCGAATGCCGGAAATGGGCTTCCGGACTGCTATAGGACCGATCGGCCGGCCGATCGATTTCTCCTGCGAAATAGTAAGTGCTGAACATCCGTTTTTCAAAATTTTCCGCCCATTTATCCGTTTCCAGGGAGACCCCGTCGGTTCCCATGAAACGAGTGGATATAAATCCCACTTTATGCATCAGGTTGCATCGGGTGCAATATGCCATGACATATAAATCCTTCAGTAATATTTTCGCCAAGACCTTTTTCGGTTTCGTTGCGAAGTGTCGCTGCCCCGGCAGTCCCGGCCTTTTTCCTGCCTCAACCTCTGTGTGCATCCTATCTTTAAAAAGATAGACATGAACCGACACATCTCAATAATTTGATGCGCGTATCCGTTTTATTTTTATCCTTATGTTTTCAGGAATAATTTCATAACGGGGAATCCTTCATATGATAGCGACGTCTGTTTCAGCAAAAGTGGCAAGCGATTGAAATAACAGTTTTTTCACATCTGATATTAAAGGATTTACCAGGAGCTGTTTACAACTTGACAAGCATTCTTATAAATGTCATTTAGACGCCTTATTTTAAAAGTCCGTAAGGGGATTTTCAAATGCTCGATGTGCGTATCAATTTTTTAAAAAACAGGCTGTACCTTACCCTCGATCAAATGCACAGCAAGAGGCTGGAAAGATCAATTCCGGTTCTTGAAAACGCCGCAAAGAAACTCACACCCGGATTCACCTGCATCACGCGAGTTGTCGATATCCGGGAACCGGAGGCCACGGATTTCAAACACTTTGAAAAAGTGGACCAACTGCTATCGGACTTCGGGCTGGCCCACGTGGTATACGTCGGCCTCGCAAATGGCAACCGGCTGCCACCGTTTTCCGAAACCCCGCCATATTATACCGCTTCTACTGCAAATACCATCGAAGCCGCCGAAAGGCAGCTTGATCTCTGGGAAGCATCGGTAAGCAACGCCACCGGCCCCCGGTTTTCCAATTAGGGCTTGTCCGGAAAAAAGCAGTGCCGGCAATCGCGGTTAAACGATTGCCGGCACTGCTTTTTGGTTCAATGGTAGAATGGCGGTCGAGATGCCTAAAATGTGTAGGCGATGCTCGCTCCGCCGTAAAAATTGACATCCTGATCCGGCAGGACATCTTCATCAAAGGAGTCGGTATAGGCGACAAACGCACTCAGGCTAAGCGCCTCCGTCACCGCATAACCCGCATCTGCCGTAAAGGTGTACTCGTGCAGCCCCCCGTCTTCTCCCGCCGACATATCCTCGCCGGCATACCCCGCCAGGGCGCCGACGCCTAAGGCCACGCCGTTTTCAAGCTCAAATGCATAGCCTGCAAACAGGTCGATATAGTAGTCGTCAACTTCGTCAAAATCGTAATACCCGTCAATGCCGACCGTTAATCCCGCGAACAGGTTTTTGTATACGCTCAGAAACACCTCCCGGGTCCCCTCCCCGCCATTCGGGAACACGTATTCGATAAAGCCGACGGAAACATCTGCCGCATCCAGATCCAAACCGTAGCTCAGGGTGAGATCGATTTCCGAAAACTCTCCACTATCTAAAGAGTCGTCGTAATCATCAATATCCAGATTGCCCCAGACATTGATTCCGAAGCCGTTTTTCGATACATCAAGCGACGGCTGAGCCACCAGTCCGTCATTAAAGGTAATGCCGCGCCATACATAAGCGGAAACCACATCCACCGCCGCTGTCGCATCGGCAGCCATCGCCGTCCCCGTTCCACCCATCAGCATCAATGCAACCAACAACCCCATCATACTCCGCTTCATTTTTTGCTCCTCCCTGGTTCTATTATCCGATAATGATTGTCCAAACGGTTATCACCCGTGTGGTAAGGCCGACACGATCGACCAATGCATGTGAGGACATATAAAGCAGTATTCATGCCAATCGCAAAAAATATCATTTTTATAAATAATTTTAGTCACTTATAATAAATATTAAATTTGATCTTTTAAAATTTATAATTACAATTTTGTAACACACAGCTTTAAAAATTACATATTTGTAAGACAGACTCGCTTCCCCTCGGAGTGCCGACAAATTGTATTGACAGCCGGAATAAGCTCTCATATGATTCAAATAATTGACAATCAGGTGTAAAAGGGCTTTCAGCTTTTTTCACCGGTACCCGCGGAGACAGAAATCCGTCCCCCCCGTGACCATGACCCGAAGGGAGTTCATATGAACTACGATGACCTGGCAAGCTTCATGCCGCAGATTCGACAGATCCGCTTTTTCAACTGCTTAAGTGAAGAACAACGTTCCGCACTACTGGCGATTTCTTCGATCCATGATATTTCGGCCGGCGACATGATTGTGACCCAGGACGGGGTGGGGGATGCGCTGTTTTTCGTATTGCGGGGCAATGTCGAGGTATCCATTAAAGACCTTTACGGCAAGGACGTGATTATCAGCCGGCTCGAACGAGGCGAGGTCTTCGGCGAGGCGGCCATTTTTCTTTCCGCCCGACGCACTGCAACGGTGGCCGCAGCATCCGATACCACCGTGATCCGGATTCGGCGCAGCGATCTATTGTCATTTTTTCGCAATCACCCGGCGGGCGGCAATAAAATCCTGACACTGATCATCCTGAGCCTGCTCAAAAAAATCAAAATCACAAACGAAGACCTGGTCCTGGAAAAACAATCGGATTTTGATTTCGATTATGTCGACAACCTGGTCCAGGATTTTCTGACCGAGACGGAAGATGACAACTGATTTCGAACCGGCATACGTCAAAACCTGGCGGGAAGGCCGACTGGACGAAAAAATTGATCGGGCCGCGGCGATTTTAAACGATTGCATCATCTGCCCGAGACAATGCCTGTCTCTTATACACATCTCCGAGCC
>JAGXHH010000198.1 GCA_024636355.1 Desulfobacteraceae bacterium
GGGTACAGCGACTGGTCGGGGTACATCTCGCCGGCGCCATTGGCGTCGGCCGCCACCTGCCAGCCGCTGAGGTAGATCGCTTTGAGGCCGGCCTCGACCTGCTGGACGGCCTGGTTGCCGGTCAGCGCGCCGAGGGCGGGGATGAACTCTTCCTTGTGCAGCAGGTCCCATAGCCGGATGGCGCCGGCTCTTGCCATCGAATACTCGACCTTCATGGTACCGCGCAGATTGAGCACGTCGGAGGCGGTATAATTCCGGGTGACGCCCTTCCATCTCGGATCGGCCTTCCAGGACTGCTCCAGGGCTTCGATTTCGGCATTATCGATCATGTGGCACGAATGGCGACGGGTGAGATCCTCGGCCTGTTCTATTATGGTTTTGGTCATGGGTGGTGTCCTTATGTTTTAATCGGTTGTTGTTTTCTTGCTCTTGCTCTTGCTCTTAATCTTAATCTCCAGCGATCAAGACAGATCAAGAGTAAGATTAAGATCAAGAGCAAGATTAAGGGGTGATGGAGTATAGCCGGATGCGATTGCTCCCCCTAATCCAGATGCTCATACGCCCGCAGCGTCAGAAACTCCACCAGGTCTTCCGTCAGGATGATCTCCGAGAGCAGGCCGGCGGCTTTTTCGTAGTTGCCGGACTTGAACGGGTCCGGGCCGACGGCCTCCCGGATCTTCTGCAGTTCCTCTTTTTGAATTACCTTGAACATGTCCGCGGTCACCTCCCGTCCATCATCTAAGATTCCCCGGGGATGGTGAACCCACTGCCAGATCTGGGTACGGGCGATTTCCGCGGTAGCGGCGTCTTCCATCAGGTGATTGATCGGCACGCTCCCGGTGCCAGACAGCCAGGTCGCCATGTACTGGATGCTGACACTCACGTTGTTGCGCAGCCCCGTTTCGGTGATGGTGCCGTCCGGCAGCTTCAGCAGGTCTTTTACCGTGACGTGAACGTCTTCGCGTTTTTTGTCGATCTGGTTGGGGGCGGGCATCTCCTTGTCGAATTCTTCCATGGCAAGGCCGACCAGTCCGGGGTGGGCCACCCAGGTGCCGTCGTGGCCGTCGCGGGCCTCCCGCACCTTGTCTTCCCGGACCTTGGCAAGTGCTGCCTCATTGGCTTCCGGGTCGTTTTTGATCGGGATCTGGGCAGCCATGCCGCCGATGGCGTGCACCCCCCTGCGGTGGCAGGTTTTAATCGCCAGCAGCGAATAGGAATGCATGCCTTGCCGGGTCATGGTGATCTGGGAACGGTCCGGGAAGATGTATTCGGGGATGTTCCGGAACCGTTTGATGAAGCTGAAGATGTAGTCCCAGCGGCCGCAGTTGAGGCCGGCCATATGGTCCTTTAAGTGATAGATGATCTCGTCCATCTGGAAAGATGCCAGGATGGTTTCGATCAGCACGGTCGCCTTGATGGTCCCTTTCGGGATGCCGAGCATTTCCTGGGTGCGCAAAAATACGTCGTTCCACAGCTTGGCCTCGTGGTAGCTTTCGAACTTGGGCAGGTAGAAATAGGGGCCGCTTCCTTTTTCGATCAGGTTTTTTGCGTTGTGAAAGAAAAAGAGTCCGAAATCAAAGAGGCTGCCGGAAACCGGTTTGCCGTCGACCAGCAGATGTTTTTCGTTCAAATGCCACCCCCGGGGGCGGACGATCAGGGTGGCGGTTTTGTCGTTTAACCGGTATTCCTTCCCCTCGGGCGAGGTATATTCCAGAGTCCCGTTTACCGCGTCGCGCAGATTGATCTGTCCGTTGATTGTGTTTTCCCAGGTCGGCGTGTGCGAATCCTCGAAATCGGCCATGTAGGTTTTCGCGCCGGAATTGAGCGCATTGATGACCATCTTGCGGTCGACCGGACCGGTGATCTCCACCCGCCGGTCCATGAGGTCCTCGGGTATCGGGGCGCACATCCAGTCGCCTTCACGGATGTTTTTTGTTTCGGGTGGGAAATCCGGGAATTTGCCGTCATCGATTTCCGCCTGGACCTGCTGGCGTTTTTTCAGCAGGTCCAGGCGGCGGAAATCGAACTCACGGGCCAGAGCCGCAATCAGCCGGAGAGCCTCCGGGGTGAGGATTTCTTTGAACGCATCGGTCAACGGGGCTTTGACATCAATACCGCCGCTATTTATATTTGCTGACATCTCTGCTACCTCCCATTTTAATCTTGATGTTAGTTTCGTAAAACTAAAATTAATCACAGAGCGCACAGAGGCAAATTATTCAAAATCATCTCTCTCCGAGTCCTCTGCCTTTCTGTGGTGACATACCGGAAATTACACCTATGGAAAAAACACCCGACTTTGCCGGCTGCATCCTGAACGCCTTCGACGATTACCATGACGCGTTCCGGAATATCACCCGGCGTGCGGGCCGCCGCTTTGTCGACGAGGACTGGGCCGGGTTCCGGGGGGATACGGTCGAACGACTCGATGTTTACGGCCGCACCGTCGACCGCACGGTGACCGAATTGCAGGAGGCGGCCGGCGATGCCGGAGTGCCGGCTGCGCTCTGGAGCACGGTCAAGCAGCAGTTCGACACCCTGCTCGAAAACCGCAACGATTACCAGCTGGCGGCCACTTTCTTCAACTCGGTCTCCCGCCGGGTGTTTAGTGTCATCGGGGTCAACCAGGCCATCGAGTTCACCGTAACCGAATTCCGCAAGCCGCTGGTTCAAGACGGTATCTGCCCCGACTGCTCCCCTTACGGCCAGTCTTCGGAAGCAGGCGACATCGAATCCGTCCTGTTCGAGATCCTTTCCCGATTCAGCGGCGAGTGCCCTTTCTCCGATATGCGCACTGATTCGCGGCGTGCCGCCGGGGTCGTTGCAAAGCACATCGAAGAAAAAAGGATATCCCCCGACCGTATCCGCGTGGAGATGGTCGACCCGGTCTTTTACCGGGACAAGCTCGCGTACCTGATCGGCCGCATCATCTGCAGCAACGGGGCAGACGATGTGGTCATTCCGCTCGTTTTCTGCATCCTGAACATCAACGGCGACATCTTCGTCGATGCCGTGCTCCTCGATGAAGCCGACGTCAGCATCCTGTTCAGCTTCGCCCATTCCTATTTCCACGTGGACGTGACGTATCCGGAAGATCTCGTCGCGTTTCTCAAAACAATCCTGCCCGCCAAGCGCGTCTCCGAGATCTACACGTCGCTTGGGTACCACAAGCACGGGAAGTCTGAATTCTTCCGGGAACTGACGCGCAGCCTGGAAGGCTCCAGCGAGCAGTTTGAGATCGCCCGGGGGGAACAGGGGATGGTGATGTGCGTCATCACGATTGCGTCTTTCAACGTGGTCTTTAAAATCATCCGGGACCGGTTCGATTACCCTAAGAAAATCACCCCCGATGTCATCCGGGACCGCTATGATCTCGTTTTCAAGCACGACCGCGTCGGCCGCCTCGTCGATGCCCAGGAATTCAGGTACATGAAATTCGATCGGGGCTGCTTTTCCGAAGAACTGCTCCGGGAGCTGTCTCATAAAATAAATAATAATATGGTTCTCACCGATGACCATCTGATCATAAAACATCTGTATACCGAACGGCGGCTGACCCCCCTGGACATCTATGTGCGGGAAAATCCCCCGGAAGCTGTAAAGGACGCGTTCCTGGACTACGGCTGGGCGGTCAAGGAAATGGCGGCGAGCAATATTTTTCCCGGGGACCTGCTTTACAAGAATTTCGGGGTGACCCGCCACGGCCGGGTGGTCTTCTATGATTATGATGAACTGAGCCTGCTGACCGAATGCCGGTTCCGTAAAATGCCGGAGCCGCGCACCTATGACGAGGTGATGGCGGACGAACCCTGGTTTCCCGTCTTCGAAGACGATGTCTTCCCCGAGGAATTCCGGACCTACATCCAGCTGCCCGATCACGTAAAGGAGCCGTTCGAAGAAATCCACGGCAATCTTTTCGACTACCGCTACTGGAAGACCATTCAGGAACGGGTCAAATCCGACATAGTCATCTACATCCTGCCCTACAAGAATCCCCGCCGGCTGGAGCATCACCTGCCGCAGAATTCCCATATCCTGTTCTTCAACCATACCGGATGATGCCGGTAACCCGGGTCGCGGGCATGGCCCGCTCCTACGGCAGGCAGGATTGGTTTGGTTTTGCCTTGAAGAAGATATTAAAGATGTTCTACTCTGCTGATGGAACTATCAATAAGCAGTCGATCGGCTCGTAGGAGCGGGCCATGCCCGCGAATATCGAAACGATCATAATCGCTCGGGTGCAAATCAACAGCAAACAGACCGGAGGATAATATTGACACCATTAATCCGAAAATCCGGGAATCCGATAACCCATCGCGGGGCATGGCCCGCTCCTACGGGAGCAGGATGGTCCCGGTGCCAAGGCGTTACGTCGCGGTAGAGTGTCGATTCCCCATCACGTTTATTCCGCGACTGCGGCCACTGCGGAACGGCAACGATTTTTTCTTAATTTTCAGGCAGGCTGTGCCGCCGCGCGCTGTTTTGAGGACAAAACGGTTCTTGGTGATGCCAAAATGCTTGCTTGGGTTTTAATGCCGGATCATGCGCATTGGCTTATTCAGCTGGGCGAAAAGGATACCCTTAGCCAGGTGATAAACCGCATTAAATCGTCCAGCGCCCGTCTGGCGAATCATTCACTGGACAGGCAGGGAAAGCTATGGCAGGCAGCGTATTACGATCATGCGGTGAGAGCGGAAGAAGATTTACGGAACATGGCCAGATACATCGTAGCCAACCCGTTACGTGCCGGGCTGGTTCAGCGTATACATGATTATCCATTCTGGAATGCGGTTTGGGTTTGAGTTGGGCTGCTCTATGATGGATTTTGCGGGCATGGCCCGCTCCTGCGATAGATTCGCGGGCATGGCCCGCTCCTACGATGGGATTTCGCGGGCATGGCCCGCTCCTGCGAGGGATTGAGCTCCGCCGGAGGCGGCTTTTTTGTTTGGAAATCTGGCATTCGTTCGTCCTGGGAATTATCTTTTCTTCCAGAATGAATGCCATCTACCGACTCAAACTCTACCTGGCGCTTTCGCGCACGCCCCACGGCATCCTCGACATGGCGACGCCTGCCTTTGCCGTGCTGCTTTACCTGGGTGATCTGCCGCCTTTGCGTGTCGCCGTTATCGGCCTGATTACGGCATTTGCCGGATACACGGCAATATACGCTTTAAATGACGTGGTCGATTTTCGATCGGACCGGGAAAAGTGCGGATATAAACCGGAAGGGTGCATTCCGGCGGGGCCGGAAAACTATCTCGATTCGCTGATGGTGCGGCATCCGATGGCGGAAGGGATGCTGTCTTACAGGGAAGGGGTGGTCTGGGCGCTCGGCTGGTCGGGGGTCGCCATGATCGGCGCCTGGCTGTTGAACCCGGTCTGCCTCTTGATTTTCCTCTCCGGCGCCGTCCTTGAAACGGTTTACTGCAAACTCTGGCGCGTCAGCCCCTGGCGGGCGGTGGTCAGCGGGTTCGTCAAGAACATGGGGACAATTGCCGCAGTTTATGCGGTCGATCCCGATCCGTCGGTCGGTTTCATGCTCCTGATTTTCCTTTGCCTGTTTTTCTGGGAAATCGGGGGACAGAACATCCCGGCCGACTGGACGGACATCGAAGAGGACCGGCGGTTCGGCGGCCAGACCATCCCGTTGCGGCTTGGAACGGAAAAAGCCGCGGCTATGGCACTTTTTTGCCTGATTGCCGCTGTCTGCCTCGGCGCGTTCCTGTTTTCCAGCACATTTTCCGAATCCCGGTGGACCGCTTCCCTGGCGGTTTTCCTTGCCGGCACCTATCTTCTGGTCGCACCCGCCATGACGCTGTTCAAAACAAAAGTCCGGGAAGAGGCAATGGCGCTCTTCAACAGGGCAAGCTATTTCCCGCTTGTCCTGTTTGCATTGGCCTGGGCGTTTATCGTTTGAGTAATCCATAAAAGACAGGCGGACACACAGGTCCACCCCTGCCAGCGATTAGGTCAAACGTTGTAGGGGCGGACCTGCGTGTCCGCCCAGTGTTTTAAATTGCCGGGCGGGAAAAAACCCGCGCAGCCATACAGCATTGCCCGGTTTATCGGGTCAGGCTGCCGATAAAGCAGGTTCCGCCGCTTCCGCTGCTGCTGCTGCTTTCTTTTCCGCTGTCGCCGGGGTTCGATGCAGGGGCTTTGTCAGCCGGCGCTTCATCTGTTTCCGAAACAAAATCGGGATCGCCGGTTTCTTCAGTCGGATGGGCCGGGGCCTCGCCACCGTCCATTTCACCGCTATCGGTATCGCTGCTTTCGACATCTTCGCCGGGGTCGATTGCATTGGCCGCTTCCCGGATTACGTCGTTGTTGAGCCCGTATTCATAGGCGCCGATGTCCGGTCCGCTGCCGGTGAAGGGAAGTCCGACATCTTTGCCGGCATCAAATGTATTCGTGAAACCTTCAAGGGGCAGGTAATAGGGGGCGGGCCGGCTGCCGAACTGCTGGAGGCCCGGGTCCTCCCGGAGGATGTTTTCCTGGGCGATTACACCGGCGTTGTCCAAGAGCCACAAACGGTTGTTGTAATCGATGCAGGTGTCGACCTTCACTGAACCGAAGCCGCCGCCGTTGGTGACGAAGACCTTGTCGGTATGGTTCATGAAGATGTTGTTCGTCAGCGTGATGCCGCCCAGACGGCCGCCGTCTCCGCCAAGGTTGATCCCCTGCCGGTTGCCGTCGAACACGTTGTTGATGATCCGGACATTTTCGATGACCGTGTTGCGCTGGTTGGCGCTGAGATGGACGCCGCCGTAATTCGATGAATTGTCGAGGCGGTCAAATACGTTGTTCCGGATCATGATGTTTGTAATCCGGTCGTCGCTGCTCTTGTTGGCGCCGGAATCGGCTCCCCAGACGGCGATGCCTTCTTCCCAGGCGGAGCCGGTGAAATAGTTCCGGTATATGTCTGCCGCCTGAATATCCGACATGACCTCGATTGCGGGCGCCGGTGTGGTCGGGGTGTAATGCGCCTCGAAGCGGTTGTCGAAAACCTCGTAATTGTATTTCTGGCCGTCTTTTAGGCCGATGCAGCTGCCTCTGAGGCTGAACCAGGAATCCGATATGTTGTTGAAAAATCGGCAGTCCCGGATTTCCCACATTTCTATGGCGATAATCGACCAGCCCTGGTCACCGGACCGGATCACGTTGTCATTTATGTCACAGGAATCGAACCAGTAGCTGGTATGGCCTATGGACGACCGGTTGCCCCCGAACTGCCCGTTGTTGTTGAAGGTATTGCCCTGGATCAGCGCACCGGAAAGCACGTTGGGGTGGAGCTTGCAGTCGTTGAAGGAGTTGTTGTAGACCTCGACGCCCGCAGCCCAGTCCGACGGGGCAGGCGGAACCGAAAAATCAAGGTTGTTGTAGGCCCAGGAGCAGGTTTGGGTTGTCGATGCGGTGGCATCGTTGCGCCAGAAATGGCCGCTGGTGTCATCCCAGCCGTATTTTCCGTAAATGGCCACGCCGGTTCCGGTGAAATTGGCGAAAACCGCATCGTGGATCTTCTGGTTGCTTCGGCCCCGGGACATAATGGCAATGGCGGCCCGGTCGCCTCCGTCTATGGTAATGCCGTAAATTTCGTTGCTGCCGTCTACGACCGGGACGCTGTTGGCGGCCAGGATATAGGGGCTGGCAGTGGTATGGATGGTCACCCTGTCCCATCCGGCGCCGGCGATGGAAACGCCTTTGGCCAGTACGCACTGGGCATTGTCATCATAGGAGCCTTCAGTAATATAAATTCGGTCGCCAAATGTTTTTACGGCAGCCCCGGCGTGGGAAAGGCTGGCCCATGGGGTGGCCCGTGATCCGTCATTGCCGTCGTCGCCGTCCGGGGCCACGTAAAAGGTGGCGGCAAAGGCGCCTGCCGGAATGAAAGAACAGATAAATATCAGAAAGGTAAGAACTTTAAGCGTTTTTCGGGTGATAGTAATCATACTTATGCCTCTTTTTGAGTTGCAGCTTTATTAACTATTTTGAGTAGTTAATAAATGAACGCAGCCGCAGGAGGGCTGTATTCCGTCGATTTTTCGTTTAAGTGGAGTACAGCCATTGAGCAAAGCGCATGCCATTTTTAACTTCGTCACGATTACGAGAAGGGGATTTGGTTCGAAAGGAGGGGGCAACTGCCTTAATTAAGTCAAGAAGCGTAAACTGACAGGCCGATTGCACTATGATTTCATTAGATTGCGAACAATGTTGAACGTATGAAGTGTATTATTAGGTACTTGAAATAAAGTAGTTTTTTAAAAAAAAAGAAGGAGGAAAAGTCGGAAGGAAGAACGGGCGGTTTAGAACTTTGTGTTTTTTTGTGCAACTTTTTGAACAAAACAATAACCAGGCTCCGAAAATGCATTTCGTTGACCCAATTATGTCTCTTTGGTGTCACGCAATGGATTGATCGGTTGTGACGATTTCTGCAGTGCCAGGTTCTGCCGCTGTACAATGGTTCATTCGTAGGGGCGATTCACGAATCGCCCCCTGCTGGCGAAAGATTTTTCGCCCTTACAGGCGGTTTCTTCAGTTGTGTAGGTCGGGATTCGTCTATCGCATAAACCATATCTCCGGCAGCAACTCATGCGAAAATCGAAATTCTACAGAATCCTTTCTCTACGAATACAACATCTTCCGCCTCTTCCCAATCGTGTTGAAGAAAGCGACCATCCATTCCCGGTTTCGATAAAATACAGTTTCCAATCTCCTGAAATACCGTATTCACCTGCTCACAGGATGCAGTGAAGGTGTCTATTTTTTACAATAAAATCAGTTGGACAGATTTGACCTGCAACAGATCATCACCAGGGACTATTCATGCGGAAACGGATCAGACGTTTTTCGGTCAGCTCTTGTTTATTTGCCGTCCTTTTAACCGGCGCCTGTTTTCCAGGCGCCGGCGGGGTGAACACAGCGGAAGCGGCCGGGGCGGGTGAGAGACTATATCCGGCAAACGAATCGGCGCAACGGTTCGCCAGGGACGGATGCATACCGGTTTCGGCGTGGGTGCCGGCCTCGGCATGACGGTTCTCGGCACCCTGCTGAATCACGATCTCGTTTTCGGGTACGCAGGGGTCGGTGAAATCCTGTCGGAACCCCTGGCTGAAGGCAAATGGTACGCCGGGAATTTGGAACTTTGGGGAGAGCTGTTTGCCGGTGTGCAGTACGATCCGAAAACCGATTATTTCGCGGGCCTGACCCCGTTTATCCGGTATAATTTTGTCACCAGCGAACGCATCGTCCCGTTTGTAGAAGCCGGAGCCGGCGTGTCCTTGACCAGTATCGAGGGGGTGGACCTTGAGGGAAAATTCCAGTTCAACCTTCAGGGGGGATTCGGGGTGCATTATTTTTTTGACGAGGACGGATCAATCGTTTTGCAGTCCCGGTTTTTCCATTTTTCAAACGGCGGGCTCAGGGAGAGCAACCGGGGGTTGAATGCGGTGAATTTTTACATTGGTTACAGCTGGTTTTATTAGATGCCTGCTCGGTCGGGCAGATAAAAACCTGTCCGCGCTCGCAGGGGCGGAACCTGCGTATCCGCCCCTGCGATGGAATGCGTAATCTGTACGGATCAGCGTTTACGGCTTTCTGCCGAGATGAATCACCGCGATTCCATTGGTCAGGCGCGTAAACGTGACCTCTTGAAAACCGATCTCCTCGAGGATCGTTTTTAACTGCTCGGCGGTGGCAAACATGCGGATCGTCTCCGACAGACAAGCGTAGGAACGGCTCGATCCGGCCAGAATACGTCCGATTATCGGCATGATGTGAAACGAATAGAAATCGTAGAGCTGGCGGAACAGGGGATTGACCGGTTTGGAGAATTCCAGGCACATCAGTTTCCCCCCCGGTTTGAGCACCCGGTACATTTCCCGGAATCCCCGCTTCAAATGGGTCAGGTTCCGGATGCCGAAGCCGACCATGGCGATATCAAATGTGTCGTCCGGAAACGATATGACCTCCGCGTCCCCCCGGGTATAATGAAGTCTGTCACTAAGCGCCCGGTTTTCGTATCGGCGCATACCGTAGCGCATCATTTCGTGGTTGATGTCATAGAGGTAGACATTGCCTTCGGCCCCGAGCCGCTGGGCGCAGTAGACGGCCAGATCGCCCGT
Source organism: Desulfobacteraceae bacterium (assembly GCA_024636355.1). Taxonomy (GTDB): domain Bacteria; phylum Desulfobacterota; class Desulfobacteria; order Desulfobacterales; family Desulfosalsimonadaceae; genus JAGXHH01. The sequence goes on from JAGXHH010000198.1 coordinate 10,119, forward strand.
GCCGCCGCATACGTCTAAAATCTGGTCATCGGGCTGGATGTCGAGCATGCGCACTGCCGTGCGTTTCCATGCGTAATGAATGCCGAAGCTGAGCACCGTGTTCATAAAGTCGTAGCGGGGCGCCACCCGGTTGAAATGTTCCAGGACCGCCTTTTCCTTTTCCTCCGTCGGCACCCGGTTGCGCCCGAAATAGGTCGTGCCGGCCTCGTCGACGTAGGGGTCAAGAAGTTGTTCGCGTTCTCCGTCTTTGAACCATCCGGGATGTTTCGATAACAGCATGTCTGTTCACCTGTTGTATTGGCATAAAAGTTCAGAGTATCCGTCTCACGGCCCTTAATCTTGCTCTTAATCTTGCTCTTAATCTCAATCTCAATGCCCTCGTAAAAAGCTACGAACTCCGCTTCGCGGCGTTATTACAGAAAGGAACTTTGGTCTTCAATCGTGTTCGTTGTCGTTGTCGTAATCTGTTTAAAAATCCGAGTACGATGACGATTACGACAACGAACACGAACGTCATCAAGATTAAGAGCAAGATCAAGAGCAAGAGCAAGAGCAAGAGCAAGAAAAAAACGAGATCACCTAAGTCGGGTTATTCGGAAATTCACCGCTTCAAATGCATCATATAATTCACCCCTGTAAATCTCGAAAGATACGCCCGGTTCAATACCGGGACATACATGAAGCCGGTCAGGTCGTTTACCTTCAATCCGGCATTTGCCGCCCACCGGGATAATTCTTCGGGACGGATGAATTTCTTGTACCCGTGCGTCCCTTTCTCGACGATGTTCAGGACGCGTTCGGCGGCTACAATCGCCAGCAGGTAAGCCGCCGCGGTCCGGTTGATGGTCGACAGGAAAATGTCGCCGCCCGGTCTGACCAGTGCCGCACTCGCCGTAAGGATGGATTCCGGGTCCGGCACATGTTCGAGCAGTTCCATGCAGGTCACCGCATCGAAAGTGCCGGGCATTTCCACGGCCAGTTCTTCTGCGGTGATCCGGCGGTAGTCGATCTCGAAACCGGTGGTTTTCATGTGAACGCGGGCGGCTGCCAGGGCCGAATCGGCAAGATCGATGCCGGTGACCCGGGCGCCGGTTCTGGCCATGGCTTCGGACAAAATGCCGCCGCCGCAGCCGATATCCAGTACCCGTTTACCCTTCAGCGGCGCGCGTGCCTCGATATACGCCAGGCGCAGCGGGTTGATACCGTGAAGGGCTTTTAATCCGCTCTTCGGGTTCCACCAGTCTTCGGCATGGTCCTCGAATCGCCCGATTTCATATGCGTCAATGTTCTGTCTGTCATTCTGCATGGATGAGATAATAAATATCCTTCGAAAAAAGGCACAACGAAGGGTTTTATATTTAAGGACACGCCCTTAAGACAAACTGCTGTTGCAGCAAACGGACAAAGGAAGCTGGAGCTTCCTGGAACCGGGTTCCCAAGCCGGAGCTTGGGAACCAGCAAACCTTAAACCTTAAACCTTAAACCTTAAACCTTGAACCTTGAACCTTGAACCTTCAACCGACGTCGAGTCCTGTTTCGGAAAATAGCGGACGGAGGTATTCGAGCGACTTTCGGCCGGCGATTTCCGGGCCGTTTACATACGGATAGAGTTCCAGGGCGATGTCTCCGGTATACCCGAGTTGTTTCATCGCTTCGAACACCCCGGCAAAATCGATGGCCCCGTCTCCCGGCACCAGGTGCTGGTGGATGCGGCTCCTGCCGATATCTTCCATGTGGACGTGGCCGACCCACTCGAACAGGTCCTCGAAGGCTTCCGCGGGGCTTTCGCCCGCGCAGTAGAAATGGCCGATGTCGAAATTGATCCCGACGCTCGGAGATTTTACATCCCTCATAAATTCCTTGAATTCGCTCGTCCGCTCGATCAGCAGGTCCGGTTCGGGTTCGACCAGCAGCCGGATTCCGAGTTCTTCGGCTATCGGGACGACGTCTTCCAGTCCCCGGTGAAACAGCGCCATGGCCTCTTTTCGCGATGCGCCGTTCAACGGCCCGCCCGGCGGGATGGAAATGTTTGGGGAGCCGAGCGTTTTGGCGATCTGGAGGCATTGCCGGGTATGGGCTATCCGGATCTCCCGACGATCCCTTTCCGGTTCGATCCAAGAGGGGAGGTAGGTATCGCCGACGGCAAACAGGGTGAAGCTGTTTAGATTGGTAACCCTTAACCTGTTTTCCTCGAGAACTTTGCCGACCGCTTCCAGGCGCCGGTCGTCGTAGTCCGGAGGGTACAGGTGGGGCTGATCGCACATGATTTCCACCCCGGCAAACCCGAGGCGGGCGATTTTATCGAGGGCGTCGGTCAGGGAATACTTGGTGAAGGCGTTCGTGCTGTAAGCGAAAATCACGGAATCATTCCTTTTTCTGCAGGATTTCAGAGAGTCTGCTGTCACAGGAGCGCGCCAGTTCGGACAGATCGGTTATCTGATTCTCAAACGTCCCGGAAGAGGTTCCCCCCACGGCTTTTTTGAAATAAAACCCGAGCTCCGGGACCAGGCCGGACCGGCCGGCCATGGCAAGTGCCGCCATCCAGCGGGCCAGGTCGATAACGAGGGGGACGGCCAGGATTGAATCGCGACCCTGGAGATTGAGCCGGAGGCTCATCGGCAGGCCGAACACCCTGTCTCTTATACACATCT
>JAGXHH010000199.1 GCA_024636355.1 Desulfobacteraceae bacterium
ACGCAGGCGCTGATATCGTCTGTTCGAATTTTCCATATCACTATGCACTTATCAATTCCCCCGGGTTCAGTCAAGCCAATAGATGCCCATGAAATCACGGATCATCGCTGTTTGCAGACCCTCTCCTCTAAACTAACCTCATGCCCCGCTGCGGCAAGGCATGAAGGGGGCAACGCCGGCTGAATAATCTTGTAATTCGAAGATACAGAAGCTACTTTGATGCGTTCGAACAATCTCACCACCCGACAGTTGGACCCTATTTTTATCCTGGCGCACGCCGGCACCGGGTCGACGTAAAACATGCTGCTTGCCGCCGGAGCCAACCGGTCATGACAGCAGGTGATACCGTGATTGCAATGGAAAAAGCGACCGGCTCATAGAACTCGAACAAGCCCTCTGCCCCGGAAGGAAAAATTTTCAATGTTAAAATGGCTGAAAGCAACCGTTGCCTTTGAATCCGCTGATCCGGAAACGACTGCCGCCCTGATCACCGATGTCTTCCAGGGGTTCGGTCTCCAGGGGGTGGTCATCGAATCGCCCGAAACGGAACCCGACCTGGACTGGGCCGAAGACGCCCTTCCGGTTCCGGAAACCTGGGCAGTAATCGCTTTTTTTCCCAAACACTTGCAAGGCAAAGACCATCTCCTGGAATTCGAGGCGCAGATCGCATCACTTCATCCTGCGGATACCTGGAAATTTCATATCCAATACAGCACCATCGACGAAGAGGACTGGGCCGAATCCTGGAAGGCCCATTTCCATCCAATAAAGGTCACCGACCGGATCGTGGTTAAACCGACCTGGCAGACGTATGAGCCGGGTCCGGGAGAAATAATTCTTTTGCTCGATCCCGGCATGGCCTTTGGAACCGGCACCCATCCGACCACCGCGTTGTGCATCGGGCTGATCGAAAAATACATGACCCCGGGCTTTCGGGTCTGCGACGTGGGCACCGGCTCCGGGATTCTGATGATGACTGCCGCCAGGCTTGGCGCAAAAACCGTTGTCGGCATCGACTCCGATCCGATGGCCGTTGAAGTGGCCGAAGGCAACCTGAAGTTAAACGGCATCGATCCCGCCACCTACACCCTGATTACCGGCAGCCTGGTAACGGAGGTCACCGGTTCCTACGACCTGGTGGTGGCCAACATCCTTGCCGAAGTCATCCGGGATCTCGTCCCGGAAATCAGCCCGCGGCTTTCACCGGATGGTTGGTTTATCGCCTCGGGAATCATTGTAAAAAAACAGGATCTGGTGATCCGGGCCTTGCGGGATCACGGTTTTGACGTCTGCGAAGTGGCGGAACAGGAAGGCTGGGTGGCAATCGTGGCACAAAAAGCACCAGCGAACCAATGTCGTTAACTTGGCAGCGAAACTGCGCCCTTCGCACCGATTCGCTCGCCGTCAGGCCTTGGTGGAAATCGACGTGCGCTGGCATCCAAGGCCCTGGGGCTGACTCTGGAAGAACTCAAAACCATTTACCGGGTCCAGCTTCTGGTGATGCGGCAGTAAGAATCCGATACCTGGTATGACCAAAACAGCCGCATTGTCTTTACCTGCGACAAGGGATTGGTCGGAGTCGGCTTCTCCCGGGCCGAATGGAATGAAATCAGGGAGATGACATCCGGCACGGTGGATCGCACCATCATCGACGACACCCTCCCCGGCGGCCCAAAGGAACGCAAGCATCACTTCCGCGATGAAGAGTTTATGATACCGGTATGGACGGAATTTGAAAGAAGAGCCCGGGAACAGGAAGGAAAGGCACAATAGCGCCTGTCCGTCCTTTTCGCTTTTGGTTGACAAAAAATTCAAAAATATTATATTTGTCAACCATAGAGAGGAAACATTATGATTACCCAATTCGGCGAACGGTTGAATTCCGCACGGAAAATGGCCGGCATGAGCATGGAGGCCCTTGCGGAAAAAGCCGGGTCCATCGTCACCAAGCAGGCCATCAGCAAATATGAGAAAGGGCAGATCCAGCCCGGCAGCCAGGTCCTGCTGGCCCTGGCCCGCGCCCTCGGCGTAAAGGCGGATTATTTCTTCCGCGCCTCGAATGTGGCCATAGCGGGCATTGAATTTCGAAAACACTCCCGGCTGGGCAGGAAGGAAGAAGACCGGATCAAATACCGGACTATCGATTTTATCCAGAAGTATCTCGAGATCGAAGAAATTCTCAATAACGCTTCCGCATTTAAAAACCCGGTCGCAAACAACATTATCAAAAGCCACGAGGATATCGAGCGCGCCGCCAAAGAAATCCGGGATAAATGGCAGTTGGGCAATGGCCCCATCCCCCACCTGATCGAACTCCTGGAAGACAACGGGTTTAAAATCTATGAAGTGGCGTCCGACAAATACTTTGACGGGCTTTCCGGGTTCGTCGAAAACATGAAAATCCCGGTCATATCGATTTTCAAGGATGCCGACCCGGTCCGCAAGCGCTTCACCATCGCCCATGAACTCGGACATCTGCTCCTTGATTTTTCGGAAGTCAACGACCTGCCTTCCGAAAAACTCTGCCATGCATTTGCCGGCGCCCTGCTGCTTCCCCGGGATGTCATGATGAACGAACTGGGCCGGCACCGCAGCAAAATTACCGAGTGGGAATTAAAAAAGCTCAAAGGCATCTACTGCATGTCCATGCAGGCGATTATGGCAAGGGCTTTTCATCTGGGCATTATTTCCGAAAACACTTATCGGACGTTCAACATATATGTAACCAAGCACGGGTGGCGAAAATCAGAGCCCGGAACCTACGAAGGCGGGGAAAAGGCAAACCGGTTTAAACAACTGGTCCTTCATGCGGCAGCCGAGCAGATCATCAGTTTCAACAAAGCATCTGAATTACTCGATATGCCGCTTTCCGACTTTGAAGAACGAATCCGGATCGTCTCATGATCGTTCTTGTAAATGATGCCAGCATCCTGATCGATCTTTTAAAGGCAGACCTGATTGAACCGTTTTTTCAACTCGATTGCGAATTTCATGTCACCGATTTTGCCGCCGGGGAAGTACAGGAGGAAAATGCAGATCAACTCGAGGCATTTGTTCAGGACGAAAGACTGATAAAAAAGGCATTCGACTTTGAAGCGCTTCTGGAAATCCAGCGCCTGGAAACAGCATACAAGGCGCTGATGAATTGCGCAATATTATTGAGCTTCTTTATCCCGTTCAACTCAAATCAGATCACCTCATTTCAGCCAAACCGGTTGACACGGAGGAATTCGAGACGGGTAAGCTGCATCTTTACCGGGTTGCTAAGCGGGAAGGTAAAGCCGCATGAATCCGAAAGAAAACTTCGATGAAATTCAGGCCAATCTTGAAGGGGCGGAACATGCGTTGAAAGCGGCTGAAAAATTACTTTTTGATGATTACTTCGATTTTGCCGCATCCCGGGCTTATTATGCGGCTTTTTAGCAGCAACGGCCCACCTGTTAATGCAAGAAATTGAATTTAAAAAGCATAGTGGTGTCATCGCTGCAATGATGGTATTCCTACGTTACCAAATGCCGGCGTTCTCCAAGCGCCGAATCAGTGCCTTACGCCGCATGTGCCCGGCCATGAATTGTTCAAGCTCCTGCCGGAACATCTTTCGGCTTTCATGAGCCGCATATGCTTCGGAAAGATCGACCAGGGCACTGCAGGCCTCATCATAGGCCAAACCGGATCCCCGTTCTACTGTTTCTTGAATCGCCTTCCAAGCCTTGGTAAAATCTGTGGCCAGAGTTTTCAGATACGCCTCCCGGGCCTTCCGGCGATTGATCGCACGCTCCTTTTCTTCGCGTTTTTCTCTTTCCATCCGGATTTTTTCAGCCGCTCCGGCATTTTTCAGAATTTCTCCGACCGTGCGCCGGGAAATATCACCATGATCACCATGCAAGCCACGCAGCCATTTCGCAAATCGGCTTTTCAGCGCCCGTTCGGCCTGCTGGCTTTTTCCGTCCAGAAGCTGCTTCAACAGATCCTTCACCTCGTCCCGGGGTAATTCATCGACCCAATCTTCTATCTCCTTTTCGGATACACTTTCCTCCGGGCCGGCCGGGCTGCCCATGCCGGCCCCGGCGAGCAGGTCCGGGTCCACTTCCAGAAATTCCGCCAGTGCCTTCTGGGCCGGCGTCAAGTTGCCCAGTCCGCTTATGGAAAGGGGTTCGAATTCGTCGTCATCGATATCCTCCTTGGTCACAGCCGCCAGCCATCCGATATACAGACTTCTGAGATCGCCTCGGAGAAGCTCGTCCCGTACCGGGGTCAGCCTCGCCATCCAACCCCGGCCATTCTCCGTGACAAATCGATCATAGTCGTCTGGTTCTTCCCCCAGGCTCCAGGTGATGATCCAATGCGTTTTCGTAGCCGTGAAATCAAGGAAATATCGATCGGCCATTGCATCGGCCGTTTCTTCCGACAATGTCTCGATGGGCACGCGAAGCATGAAAACGGCCGCCCCCCAATTGGCAAAATAGACATGGGCATCGAAAAAGTGTGCCATCAATTTTTCCGGATCACCCTTGAAATCGCCAAAGTTGTAATGATTGGTAAAACTGACGGGTGTAATATCGGCCCGGGTGGAAAGCGCACGCATGCTTTCCATTTCTTTTGATGTGAGGGGCCGGTCCATGGCAAGAAATTCATAATACTGGTATTCACTCATTCGGCTTGCCTTATCTGTACGGCATTTTAAGGTTACGATAAAAATTCCGGATTCTCGGTGGGAGTCCATTGGTTTGACGAATTGGGGGTAATTTCTATGATTTCTTCGGAGGAACGCCTGGGCAATGGTTCTTTGGGCATGCTTTACAAACATTGCTCAGGAGTCAATTACCCGCACCAGCTGCGATGCCGGAATGAACTGCACCCGGTGTTTGTATTCCGGCAGCATTTCGGCAAGCACATCGTAGGTCAGCTGGTGGGGATGGCCGATACCTAAAGCCTGCCCGTTTTTTTCAGCAATGCGAATGAGCTCCCGGAGCTGTTTTTTTATGGCTGAAGCGGTGACCACATGGTCTGTCTCTTATACACATC
>JAGXHH010000200.1 GCA_024636355.1 Desulfobacteraceae bacterium
CGATACTCCCCGCTTGCGGAAGCGTTCCCACCAGATCAGGTGAAATGAAAAATAGAGGAGAAACAGGATGAGAATATGCCAGCCGGACAGAACGGCAACCGACGGCGGGAGGAAATACAGGTAAACAGCGCCCACTGCCCCCAATGTCAAACGAGCGGCAAACTGATAGCCCGGGCTGTAAAAAACGGTATGCGGCGTGCGGTGTTCCAATGCATTGTACATAGGGCGGAGATCCGGAAGAAAAGCAGTAAACGTCCCATTAGGAGGGGCTGAACTTTCAAACCCAACTGTTAAAACGGTCTGGCATGTCAAACCACTTACGGCATTTGTTTATAAATTCCTTTCTTCAAAACGCCGCCCCGCGGGATAATTGCTCTCAAGGAACTGGTTTATTCAACAGGGTTAACACCCCCCTCAAAGACCTCTTCGAATTGCGAATATGCGTTTATTCACCCCTCGAGGGGGGAGTGGCACTTTTTTGACGCTTCAACACCGCTCTGCAAAATTACCGGAACCCGGGGTACGTCAGCTTTTTACGATTTCATCAACTTTGAACCTTGAACTTTCAACCCGCCCTCAACCAAACACCCCGTTCTCCAGACATCTTTTATATGTCTCCGCAATTCCCTGCGTCAATGATATCCGGTAGTGCCAGCCCATTTCCTTTAATCTGGTCACATCGAGCAGTTTACGTGGCGTGCCGTCCGGCTTTTCCGAATCATAAACGATTGATCCTTCAAATCCGACTATGTTTCTGATCGTTTCGGCCAGTTCGGCGATCGAAATATCTTTGCCGCATCCGATATTGACGAGGGGGGTATCGTATTTGGACGACAGGTCATCATAGGTGGCATCGGGAAGGGTCAGGATAAACGCGGCGGCATCGGCGAAATCATCCGAGTGAAGAAATTCCCGCCGGGGCGTTCCGGAGCCCCAGACGGTGACGGTATCTCGTCCGGCGGTTTTTGCATCATGAAATTTTCGGATCAGGGCCGGCAGGACATGGCTGTTTTCCAGGTCGAAATTGTCATTGGGTCCGTACAGGTTGGTCGGCATCACGGCGACAAAACGGGTTCCGTACTGGCGATTGTACGATTGACACATTTTGATCCCGGCAATTTTAGCGACAGCATACGGCTCATTGGTCGGCTCCAGCGGCCCTGTCAGGAGGAACTCCTCTTTCATCGGCTGCGGGCACTCCCGGGGATAGATACAGGTGGACCCCAGGAAAATCAGACGCTTTACCCCAACCTGCCACGCATTGTGGATGATATTGTTCTGAATGACAAGATTGTCATGGATAAATTCCGCCGGATAGGTGCTGTTGGCCAGTATGCCACCCACTCTGGCAGCCGCAATCAACACGCAGTCCGGCCGTTCTGCGTCAAAAAAAGCCTCCACATCCGCCTGCCGGGTCAAATCGAGTTGTTGACGGCTGCGGGTCACCAGATTGGCGAACCCCTTTTCGAGAAGTTTCCGGGTCAGCGCAGAGCCGGCGAGTCCCAGATGTCCGGCCACATAAATTTTGTCATCGTGTTTGATCATCGGCATCGCCCTTACATCGTCGCTTCAAAGCTTGCGGGAATCGGGAAACCGTTTCGCCGGCAGATCGATTCCCGGGCTGCTTCGGCAATATCGTGTGAAATCATTTCCATGATCATATCGTCAAATGAAATTTCGGGTTTCCACCCGAGTTTACGTTTTGCCTTGGCCGGATCACCCAGCAGGGTTTCGACTTCCGTGGGCCGGAAATACTCCGGGTCAACTGAAACAATGACCTGCCCCTCCTTCAGGCGTTCAAACCGGTGGGGAAACGGCAGGCCGTTTAATACCGGTACTGCGGGATCGAGTGCGGAAACAATCCCCTTTTCCTCAAGCCCCTCGCCTTCCCACCTCAAATGAATGCCCACACCGGCGAACGCTTTTTCGCAGAATTCACGAACCGAATGCTGCTCACCCGTGGCAATGACAAAATCATCGGGTTCATCCTGTTGAAGAATGAGCCATTGCGCCCGAACAAAATCCTTTGCATGCCCCCAGTCGCGAAGGGCGTTTATGTTGCCGAGAAACAGCTTCGATTCCAGCCCCAAGGCGACCCGGGCCGCCGCACGGGTGATTTTACGGGTTACGAAGGTTTCGCCCCGGATCGGCGATTCATGATTGAACAGGATGCCGTTGCAGGCAAACATCCCGTAGGCTTCCCGGTAGTTGACCGTACACCAGTAGGCGTAGAGTTTAGCACAGGCATAGGGAGAGCGGGGATAAAACGGTGTCTCCTCATTCTGGGGAATTTCCCGGACTTTACCATAGAGTTCTGAAGTTGACGCCTGGTAGAAGCGGATCTTTTTTTCAAGCCCGAGAATCCGGATGGCCTCGAGCAGGCGCAAAGTGCCCAATGCATCGGCATTTCCCGTATATTCCGGAGATTCAAACGACACCTTTACATGGCTCTGAGCCGCCAGATTGTAGATTTCATCCGGCTGGACTTCCTGGACGATCCGGACCAGGTTGGTGGCATCGGTGAGATCACCGTAATGCATCTTGAACCGGACATTGCTTTCATGGGGATCCTGGTACAGGTGATCCACCCGCTGGGTGTTAAACAGGGAGGCCCGGCGCTTAATGCCGTGAACGCTGCCGTATCCCATCTCCAGTAAAAATTCAGCCAGGTAAGCCCCGTCCTGCCCGGTGACCCCGGTAATCAATGCAGTTTTTCCCATCCGTTTCCCCTTAAGAGTAATATTTTTAAGCAATCAATAGTGGCGCACGATTACACCATATGCCATCGGTTGATTCTTTTCGTCTGGAATATCAGGCACAATAGCTTTATTCAAGCACTTTTCTCCGCACCCATTTCCGCCGGATTTTCGCTTTAAACTATTATTTCCGGGCGGCATTCACGATTTCAGACGCCACCTGCTTGATTGCGTTGGATTCGGAACTTTCACTTACCCTTTGCAACCGACCGGTCAACTCGGGGTCATCGAGCACACCGAACAGGTGCAGGATGTCGCCTTTAACCGGATCATCGAAAGCGTCAAACCGCTCCCATAAGGTTTCGAGAATTTTCCGGGACAGACCGGGATCTCTTTCCGCCAGATACTCGAAGGCAACCATGGCGCCGAGCCGCACCGACCACTTCGGATCGGTGAGCAGATCAAAAAAGCCGGGAATGATGATTCCCGCATCCCCCATGAGATCGGCGACGCCTCCGGCATTGCCGTCGGCGATCATTTTTTTCAAAGTATCCGTGCCCAACTGGGCAGGATCACGATCGGCCATTATATTGACCACTTCAGAAAGATCAAAAACCCCGGTCCAACGGAAACGGTCATCTAAAATCGTGGTCGGCACCGAACGGACTTGGTCCGCCCGCGCGGCTTTTGAAAACAGCTGGGCGTCTATAATCCGTATATCGACCCTTGCGGAAAGGGCCCCTGCCAGAAACAAGGCGCGCTGCAACGCCTGCGGACAATAGGGGCAGTTGACCGAGACATACATTTTAAACGTCGCCGGCAGACCGATGCGCTGTTGAATTTCACCGGCATTTACACCGAAATCCGTGCTGTTTAAAAAGTCATGCCCCGCAAGTGCCATAAGAAATCCTTCGAGCAACTTTCCGCTCGGGACCACCTGGAAATGCATGTTATCCGATATATGAATGGCCGGCGGTTCATCTTCAGCCGGCTTCCGAACTACGGAGACATCGGCAAGGAGTTCACTTATTCGTTCACAGAATGCCGTCATTTTCTGACCGGCCGGATCATCGGTATAGGCCAAACGGATCCGGCAGGGACCGATGATGTCGCGGTGCCGGGTCACAATCGTTTCATCCGCGGGCGATAACGGCTGCATCACGGGTTCATCCATAAGAATACGGTCCCTTTTTAACTGTAATTTATCAATTTTACTTCTGATCGGATTTGATGTATAAACTTCCTGGAAAATCCCGATATTTTAGATCAATTCATTCAGCAATAACATAATGTCATACGGTTGTATTTTCAAATCATTTATGTTGAATAGTATAAATAAGAAACCCCTTTCGAATACCCGAAACCGGTGAAAAATTGTTTACGAAAAAAACCTTTCAGAACCTGCCCAAGACCAAACAGGAACGGATCACCCGGGTTGCCATGGAGGAATTCGGCAACAAGGGCTTTGAAGGCGCCAGCATCAATACGATGGTCGACAAACTGAAAATTGCCAAAGGATCGATTTTTCAATACTTTGGTGACAAAAAAGGACTTTTTCTTTTTGTTTTCGAGCAATCCGTAGAGCGGGTAAAGAACCATCTGCGAAAGGTGCGCGATCAGAGCCGGAATGATCCCCTGGAAATCCGCCTGCGCAAAACGCTGGCCGCCGGAATCGATTTCATCCGGCAGCACCCGCTGTTGTACCGGATGTATTTGCGGATGTTTGTTGAATCGAAATTGCCGTTCAGGGAAGAAATCCTTCGCTCGCTGCGCGGCAACAGCATTGACTTTCTCGGGGAACTACTCGAAGACGCCCGGAAAAATGGCGAATTGCGCACCGGAATCGATATCGAAAAAACGACGTTTCTGCTCGATGCCGTAATGGACCGGTTCCTGCAGGCCCACCTGACACCCCATCTCGATGCAGGTCTCGGTATTTACCAGGCGCCGGAAGATCGGATCGACATATGGATCGGCACGCTTGCAGATGTCATCTGCCGGGGCATTTCCGTGGCCGATCCGGTTTCTGACCATTCACCTTCCGCCCCTTATTTATTGGTGACCGCTGCCGTAGAAAAGGAGCTTGCGCCGTTATTGGCCCGCATGGAAGATCTGAAAGCCGAAACCGGTTCAGTACGTCGGATCTATTATGGAAAAATTGCGGATATCCCGGTGCGCCTGGCGGAAACCGGTCCGGGCATGGTCAATGCCGTGCAGACCATTACGGCGCTGGCAGAAAAATGCCGGCCTGCTGCCATTCTTGTAACCGGCTGCGGCGGCGCGTTTAAAGGATCCGGCCTGGGTCTCGGCGATGTCGCCCTGGCGAGCGAAGAAATCGATGCCCACCTCGGCCTGGAAACCGGGGACGGCGCCCCGCACGCCCCCCTGCCCTTTGCTGTACTGCATGCAGAAAAAACCTCCTTGACCAACCGGTATCCAATGGACAATCTGCTTATGGATCGAGCCTGGCAGATTCTGCAGACCGCTTTTGATGCAGCAAGCGGCATCCGGACGGGCAAAGGGCCGTTTTTGACGGTGTCCACGATTACAGCCACCGAAGAAACTGCCGGAGATTACCAAAAAGCCTATGCCCCCTGCATGGAACAGATGGAAGGAGCCGGAGCGGCCCATGTGGCAGCATTTTACGGCATTCCGTTCCTGGAGGTGCGCGGGGTGAGCAATTTCGTCGGCCCCCGGGATCGCAACGCCTGGGACATTTCCCTGGCATCGGACCGGTCCTGTGCGGCGGTATATGCCATTATTTCAGGGATGGGGGAAGAAATGTTAAAGCAAAGCCTTAAAGAAATTCAAAAAAACTTAGATGAATTAAAATGAAAAACAGACTATCACTTGGATATTCCACCTGTCCCAACGATACATACATCTTCCATGCCCTTGCCCACAATCATATCGATACTGGAGACCTGAAATTTGATATCCGGCTGGCGGATGTGGAACAGCTCAACCAATGGGCGCAACGCGATCTACTCGACATTTCGAAGCTCTCCATTGCCGCTGTCGGGCACCTGGGCGGCCGCTACCGTCTGCTTTCAAGCGGAGCGGCTCTTGGAAACGGTTGCGGCCCCCTGATCATCGCCCGTCCCGGGACGGGTCTTTCAAAAATTGCCGATGCCGCCATCGCGGTCCCCGGCATGTTCACCACCGCCCATATGCTCCTCGGTTTGTACATGAAAAAACCGCCGATTGCGACACCCATGGTATTCGACGAAATCATGCCCGCGGTCGGAGACGGCCGTTACGACTATGGTGTCATCATCCATGAAGGCCGCTTCACATATGAAAATTATGGATTAAACTGCCTGCTCGATCTGGGGCAATGGTGGGAACAGACCACAGGAATGCCGATTCCTTTAGGCGGGATTGCGGTAAGAAACGATCTGGAACCGCAGACGGCAAAACAGGTGGAAACGGCTGTAAGAGACAGCATCCTCTATGCCCGGATCCATCCGGAAGCGGCACATGAGTACATCCGTGGTCATGCCCGGGAGATGGCCGACGATGTGATCCGCCAGCACATCGGGCTCTATGTGAACGACTACAGCCTGGACTTAGGGGATACGGGACGAAAAGCGATCGAAACCCTGCTGGATCTGGCCAGAAAACACCGGCTGATCGGCGGCTCTACCCATCCCCGGTTTATTGTGTCTAATTAACCTGGAACATATCTGACGGCACCTCTTCCACCTCATCTGCCTGCGGATCGAGAGCGAAATAACGATGGGGCTCGAAAAACCGCATCCTGGGCCGTCCGGAGATGAGCCGGTGGGAAACGAGCCGATCGAAATAGCTACGGAGTCCATCCTTGTGCCTTTCCGTCAGCCCGTATTCGAGACATTTGAAGTAACTGCTGCAGATCGATTCCGCGAGTTTCAGCGTTCGGGACGCATCTTCCGCTATGTCATCTATCTGCTCCATCCCCATTTCATACGACATATAAAAGAGTGCCAGAATGGCCAAGACCCGCTCCGGATGTCGCTCGGCAAATTCGCGCCGTACCGCCCAGAGGGCAAACACGAACGGCAGGCCGGTCATTTCCCGCCACACATCCCCCAGGTCCCATGCGTGGGCGAATGCAATATCCCAGGTATACGACAACGCTGAGTTGCCGATCACCAGTACTGCCGCGGCATCTGCCGGTACATCGGCAGGAGTTCGCACTGCAAGTGTTTCAAACCGGGACGAGATCCGTTTTTCCGCCAGAATCAACCGCAGCAGGGAAGCGGCCGATTCGGAATCCGCGGTCAGTACGATCTTTCGACCTTCCAGCAGGTCCAATGGATATCTGGAAAAAAGACGCACGCTCATCACGGGACCGTCGCAGGCGATCGCAAGATCCGGCAGTATCAGCCACTGATCGCTGTTTTTCGCATATGCGGCCGTGGAGACCGGACTGATATCCAACCGCCCTTCGACCATCAACCGGTTCAATTCGGCCGGGGTTTTGCGGATAAACGACAAGCCCGGACACGTCAGGCCGTTGTCGAACCCATAATAGACCGGCGCCACATTCACGTAACTGATCCGCCCGACCGTTATCATGTCCGTATCATTTGCCTCGCCTGAAAAATCATTCATATATCGCATGTGCTGTTTTCTTCTTTATTTAAAATTATCTTTCCCCTCATAGACGACAGCTTCCAGAAGAGAAGCTTTTGTCTTAGCGGCTGCCGGAACATACAGGAACCTTGCCGTTGCACCGGAAACCAATCGCCCGAACCGGTTTGCAAAACCTAACGCCGCCGCCCCGTTTACCGTGGCCATGGCCAGGATGTCCGCAGGGGATATTGCCGGAAATTTGCAGACGACAAATTCCATTTCATCAAAGAGGTTTAAGGTACTATTGCTCGCCAGACTGTCGGTACCCAGGCAGGGACGAATGCCCGCTGCCAGCATGGCTGCGATATCCGGAAGTTTCTGATGCAGAACCATATTGCTCCGCGGGCAAAGACACACCCGGACGCCGCGGTCGGCAAGTGTTGAAAAATCCCGTTGGTCGCATTCCAGCAGGTGCACGGCGAGGGTTTTTTCATCCAGCAGCTTCAAGTAATCGCAGTATGCCACCGGGCGTTTTCCCGGAATGGTCCAACTGCTGACATCGATGCCCCGCTGGTTCATAAAATCGGCCCAATCGCCCTTCCCTTTCGTCAGAAACTCGACTTCCGCCGCCGATTCGGCCAGATGGAGCCCGAACGGGAGTTTTCTACGATCCGCCATCTGCTTGAGCGTCACCAGCAGGTCGGGTGCGGTGGTATGGGGCGCATGACCGGCAATTGAAAAGCGTTTGTCCGTTTCGAAATCAGATGGATTCGTATCCGCTTCCCGATCCGTTGGAAAAACGGTTCCGAGATATTCCCGGAACCAGATCCCGGCTGCAGGAGACGCTTCAAACAACTCGCGCGTGATGCCCAGCGATGCGATATCGCCAATAAGCACCGTGCCGGACGAGCAGATGCTCTCAAGCCCCTCGGTCGCCGACTCGATTAACTGCTGCAGCTCCATTTCCTCCCGAAGCCGAATGACCGATTCCACCCACCCGATAAGTCCTGCGCTCGTGTCGGTGGCCCCTTTTAAACCTGAAAGCTCCAAATGGGTGTGGGCGTTGACCAGGCCCGGAAGAATCACACCCGGACCGCAATCGGTTACAGCCCCTGCGCTACCCGGTCCCCTGCCCTGCCCGACTTCGACAATCGTTTCGTTTGCGACCCGCACATATCCATTTTCGATGATCGTCCAGGGATCGACCACGACCCATCCGGCGCGGTAAACCGTATCGTGCGACACGGACAATTCAAGCGACCCGTTTGACCGGCTGATAGAAACAATCCCGCTGGCATGCTGTGTACCCGGCGTCTTCGATCAGCCGGACGATTTCCGACTGCGGCAGCCGGAAACGTACGCCAGCGGCGGCCACCACGTTTTCCTCGATCATTGTGCTGCCGAAATCATTGGCCCCGAACGCCAGGGCCAGCTGGGCGATTTTTTCACCCTGGGTTACCCAGGATGCCTGGATGTTGTCGACATTGTCCAGAAAGATCCGGGAAACTGCCAGAACTTTCAAATAAGCGGCCGCACTGGCCGGCTTCAAATCGATCCGGGTGTTGGCCGGCTGGAAGGTCCAGGGAATAAATGCGGTAAACCCGCCGGTTTCATCCTGGAGCGACCGGATTTTGTTCAGGTGTTCGATCACATGGTGCGGAGATTCGATGTGGCCGAACATCATGGTGGCCGTGGTTCGCAATCCCAGCTCATGGGCCGTGCGCATGACACCGAGCCACTTGTCCGCATTGCACTTGTTCGGTGCGATCCGGCTGCGGATATCGTCGCAGAGAATTTCGGCACCGCCGCCGGGGATCGAGCCGAGTCCGGCATCGATGAAATCGCGCAGGACGGCATCCACTGCCATATTGTTCTGCTCGGCGATAAAGACAATCTCGGGCGGGGAAAAACCGTGGATGTGTATGGGAAAATTGGCCTTGATGAAGCGAAGCATATCCAGGTAATCGTCAAACGTCAGGTTCGGATTCATCCCGCCCTGCAGCAGGATCTGGGTGCCGCCAAGCGCAAGGGTTTCTTCTATTTTCTGCCGCAGGATGTCGTTATCGAGCACATAGGCTTCCGGGTGCTCCGGCGGACGAAAAAACGCGCAGAACCGGCATCCCGAAACACAGGCATTGGTATAATTGATGTTCCGGTCGGAGACGAACGTGACAACCGGTTCGGGATGCAATCGGTTCCGGACGCGACCGGCCAGGTCTGCCAGTGTCAGCAGGTCGGCATGCGCCAGAAGGTACAAGGCCTCATCAGGTGAGATCCGGCGATTGTTTTCAATTTTAACAGTATCGGATAGAGTCATAGTGTAATCAATTCGTGAGAACCGGTTGATAAAAGGCATCGCGTTCCACGGGGGTATAGCCGGCATCGGTGATCATATCGTGGATCTGCGTCCGGGTCAGCCCCTTGGCGGATTTGGCGCCGGCCATGTGGGTGATGGTTTCTTCGATGATCGTTCCGTCCAAATCGTCTGCACCAAACGAAAGCGCCACCTGGGCCAGCTTTTCGCCGATCATGACCCAGTATGCCTTGATATGCGCGAAGTTGTCGAGCATAAGACGGGCGATGGCAACCGTTTTCAGGTCGTCGAATGCCGTGGTTTGGGCAAGGTTGTCAAGTCCCGTATTTTTGGAATGAAATGCCAGCGGGATAAACGCCGAAAAACCGCCGGTCCGATCCTGGAGTTCCCGCAGCCGGATAAAGTGGGCGATCCGCTCTTCTTTTGTTTCCATATGCCCGTAGAGCATGGTGGCGTTGGAAACCAGACCGGCGCGGTGAATCTCTTCCGTAACCGAAAGCCAACGCTCACCGTTGATCTTATTCGGAAACAGGGCATTTCGGACCCGGTCGCTCATGACCTCGGCCCCGCCGCCGGGCACCATGGAAAGCCCCGCCTGCTTTAATTCATCAAGGGTGCCGGCTATCGTATTTCCCGAAAGCGTTGCCAGGTGGTCGATTTCGACCGCCGTAAACGCCTTGATAGTGGCCGTCGGCCGCAGACAGCGGATCGTCGCCAGCAGTTCGAGGTAATAGTCAAACGGCAGTTCCGGATTAATCCCCCCGACCATATGGATTTCCTGAACGGGTTCGTCTTTCCGTGCGGAGATGCGTTCGGCGACATCATCGGCTGTCATCGTATAGGCGCCGTTATCTCCCTTATCCCTCGCAAACGCACAGAATTTGCACCGGTTGATACAAACATTCGTATAATTGATATGCTGGTTGTATACAAAAAAGGCATTTCGCCCGTGCCGGTTCCGGCGGACTTCATCGGCAATGGCACCGATTCCGATGAGATCCGGACTTCGATACAGGGACAGGCCGTCTTCGGCGTTGAGGCGGATGCCACATTGAATCTTTTCGCGTATTTCTACAAGTGACGGATCGGTCGGTGTGACCGTTTGATTTGATTTCATCATGTATTCGGATTATAAAGGATAATTAGCAAGTTTAAAAAGTGACCAGGTGGTCATAAATATACCCTCAAGGGGGGAGCTTGCAAGGATTTTTTTTACTCGCTGCTGCTCACAGGTTTCAATTAAATCGTGATAAATCGTGATCAGAAAATTGCTGAAGGAATCTCGAATATGGACATTCAAACCCACCGAAACATCGATCGGAAACTGTGCGGCACTCCAATGGAAGTCGCCCCGGATTTTGCCCGGGTGGAACTCCGGACAACGGAAGATATGGCTGTCGATCTTTCAGGGCTTACCCACGGGGGATTTATTTTCGGATTAGCCGATCATGCGGCAATGCTTGCCGTAAACCACCCGAATGTGGTCCTGGGCGGTTCCGACGTGCGGTTTTTAAAACCGGTTAAAACAGGGGAAACAATTGCCGCCGAAGCACGGGTCACCAGTTCCGATGGAAAGAAACGTACGGTAACCGCCGAAGTTTTTAGAAACAATGAAAAAGTGTTCACCGGCCGGTTCGACTGTTTTGTTCTGGATAAACATGTGCTGGGAAGATAAAAAAGGACATACAATGGCAAACATTTTTAAACAACGGATTCAATCCGTAAGGAAAAAATTACCCGACCGTCAGATTGACGCCCTGCTGGTACAAATCGAAGAAAACCGTCGGTATTTGAGCGGTTTTACCGGTGAAGACGGCGGATATGACGAATCGGCAGGCGTGCTCCTGATCACTGCAGACGATCTTATCCTGGCAACAGATTCCCGTTACACCCTCCAGGCCGAAAACGAATGCCCCGACTACAAGGTTTTTACCTATAAAAAAGGACTTTCCAGGGAGCTGCCGGGAATTGTCCGGGATCTGGGCATCAGGCGACTCGGCTTCGAAGTGCGGCGGATGAGCTGCGAGCAGTTTGAACTGATCCATAAACATCTGAAAGAAGAAGATGTTACGGTAGACCTTGCCGGCACAAAGGACATTGTCGAAGAATTGCGGATCATCAAGGATGAAGCCGAGATCGAGGCAATGCGGAAGGCTGTCGGTATCGCGGAAAACGCCCTGTCAGAATTGCTGAACTACCTTTCGCCCGACATGTCTGAAATAGATGCCGCCTGGGCCATTGAAAAATCAATGCGCCAGTCCGGCGCGCAATCGGTATCCTTTCCGGTCATCGTGGCCGCCGGAAAAAATGCTGCCCTGCCCCACGCCATTCCCGGAAACCGTGCCATCCAAAAAGGCGAGCCCGTTCTTTTCGACTGGGGCGCGAAACTGGACGGGTACTGCAGCGATACCTCCCGGACAATTCTGCTGGGCAGGCCGGACACCCAATTCGAAAGAATTTTCAATGCCGTCTACGATGCCCAGCAGAAAGCGATTGCTGCAATCCGGCCGGGGGCCTTCACCGGGGATATCGATGCCATCGCACGGGAAACCCTGAAGGAAAAGGAACTCGACGCCTATTTCGGACACGGCCTGGGGCATGGCGTCGGTCTGGCCATCCATGAACAGCCGTCACTGAGTCCCGTGCCGGAAAGGAATGTGGAAATAAAGGAAGGGATGGTTTTTACCGTCGAACCCGGTGTCTACATTTCCGACTGGGGCGGGATCCGCCTGGAAAACATGGTGGTGGTCCGCAAAGAAGGACCGGAAATTCTAAACCAGCTTAATGTTCGGATGTAGGCTCCCGATATGGCCATTCGACAACTCGGCATTTCCCGGCTCATCGACCAGTATGTAAACTATCTGCTGGTGGAAAAGGGATTGGCCGATGCCACCCTCGAATCCTACAGTGCCGATCTTGCCCGGTTTACCGATTTTTTAACCGAAAAACAGATCTTCCGGATAGCGGAGGCCGATACGGTCGCAATATTGAAGTACCTCCTGGATCTGCGGGACCAGGGCCTGGGCATCCGCTCCCGAGCCCGGCACCTGGTGACCCTGCGCGGTTTTTTCCGGTTCCTGGTCGCTGAAAAAGTTATCAGCCGTGATCCGGTGCGCCTGGTGGACCTGCCGAAATTCGGCCTGAAACTTCCCCATGTCCTGTCGATCAACGAGATCACCGAACTGCTCGAAACACCGGAAATAAAAAAACCGAAAGGACAGCGGGATGCGGCCATGCTGGAACTGCTCTATGCCGCGGGGCTGCGCGTCAGCGAACTGTTGCATGTCAAACTGCAGGATATCAATCTGGAAGCGGGTTTTGTCCGGGTATTCGGTAAAGGATCCAAAGAACGGATCATTCCGATCGGCTCCCACGCAAAAAACAGAATCGGGCAGTACATCGCCGATGCCCGACCCGGATTGCTGAAAAATTATGTAAGCGCTTACCTGTTTGTGGCCCGTGCCGGAAAGCCGATGACCCGCCAGGGTTTTTGGAAACTGATCAAGCAGTATGCCGTGACTGCTGGTTGCAGCAAACAAATCTCACCGCATACCTTCCGTCACTCCTTTGCCACCCACCTGCTCGAAGGGGGCGCCGACCTGCGGGCCGTCCAGATGATGCTGGGGCATGTGGACATTTCCACCACACAGATTTACACCCATGTGGCACGCGACCATTTGAAACAGATGCACGAGCGGTATCATCCGCGGGGATAATTCGATGGTTAGGACTTAACCGAACAGGGGAATCAGATTGTCGAAGTGGACGCCGATGCCGCCGTCTTCAATGCGGACGACTTCGCCCTGGGTCTTGATGTGATCGCCATTGTCGGGGTGGGAAAAGGTCAGGGTTAGCTTGTCTCCCGGAGCGACTTTTTTTGTTATATCCATCTCGATAAACAAGCCGCCGGGACTGATGTTTTTAATGTACCCGGAAAAAAGGCGATTGCCCACCGCATATTCCACCACCATGAAATAGTCTCTTCGAGAATGCTTGCGCTTCTTGGAATCAAACTTCGCTTCGATTTCCTCAAGCAGTTCACTGCGTTCCTCAAGTGACATTTTAAGAATTGTTCCGAACAGTTTAGCAGTAACTGCGGAGAGATCGTCACTCTTACGGGCAATCTTTTTGGCTCCGGTCATTTAATTTTCCTCTGGCGCTCGAAAGTTAATCTATAGCTGTAACAAATACTCTATATTCTAAACATTTGTCAAAGCCATTTTGGATGATGCCAAGAAGAAAAACACTCCATTATCTTTCAACGCAATGTCGATCTATTCAATTGATACAATACTATTGATAAAACAACCGCTGTTACCGCCGAAACCGGCTTCGCCGTCCTTTTCCGGCGGGGGCGGACTTGATCCGTCGGATACGGTGCCTTCGGGATATGGCGCCCCATTGGATACGCCGACGGCATCCAGATCGAACCCGGCGCTGCCGACTGTCGGGAACGGGTCATAGATCGTGTTGTTTTCACTGTCCAGACAGCTTCCATCCCCTATGATATCAATGATGCGTATGTGGGATATCCGAGACAGATCCACTATCCCCGACGCCACCTCACTTTTTTCTGCAAGGTCTGAAAGGTCAAAAGGGGTTCCGAACCCCTGCCGGTATTTACCGGCAAGCCCGTTTATCAAAGAGGCATCGAGGCTATCGAAGCCACCGACAAAATCGGGCGTCAGGGAAATACTGTCAAACCGGACAAAATCCTCACCATTGCTGGAAACCTCGACATAAGCAAGTTCAAGGTGATAATTATTGACGGCATTTTCAAATACCGCAAAATCCCACCCCTCACCGTCTTCAATAAGCGAACTGAAAGTCATGGTAATGCGGCCGCCGCGTCCCAGAGAAACGATATCAAAGGAGTTGCCGACGGGCCTGCCAAGACCGTTCTCCGGCGCCTGCCACACGGTGTCCACTTCGGCCCCTGGTTCATAATCCTCATAACCGTCTGCCCAACCGACAAATGCGGGATCATCCATATGAATGGCGGAAGAGCCTTCCTCCCCCGCTGCCGGGGGATACGGCCCGGCACAGGATGCCGTGGACTGCACAAGCA
>JAGXHH010000201.1 GCA_024636355.1 Desulfobacteraceae bacterium
CTGGACTGCCATGATCGGCCTTCCGGCAGAAGCACTGCCCATGGCGCTGCTGCGGCCACTTTCCGGCTCGGGTGCTTACGGCATTCTGGCGTCGATCATCAATGATCCGCTCGTCGGACCAGACAGCTATACGGGCTATCTGGTCAGCACGTTCCAGGGATCGACGGAAACCACCTTCTACGTACTGGCGGTCTATTTCGGCGCCGTCCAGGTCCGGCGGGTCCGCCATACCCTGGCCGCCGCCCTGACCGCAGATGTCGCGGGAATCATGCTGGCCGTGCTGGCGTGCAGTCTGTTTTTGAAATGAAGATCACTTGGTAAAATAGAACTCGGAAAAAGTAAAAACCACAGCGCGCCAATGGCCGCAACCAAATATTATCAAACCAGAGACACTGCGAACAGCGGTTTGATATACATGAAGATCATGAAGAACATGAAGGTTTAAAATTAAAAAAGTCCCTTCATGGATCTTCATGAGACCTTCCTTCATGTACTTCATGTTAAAAAAAACTTGCTCAAAAAATAAGAAACTCGGGATTAGTGGCACAGTGGTCTCAGAGAAAATTAAAAGAAATGAACTGCATTTCTCTGTGTACTCTGAGCCCTCTGTGGTTAAGAGGGACTTCGTGCACATTCATGAAGGGGTCTCGCCGGGTAAATAAGGAACAGATTTGACGATGATCCGAAACAACTCTCTATTCATTGCAATCCTGGCAATCCTGCTGCTTTCCCTTTTCGGATCCGGCTGTTCGAATCGACCGGTCGTCCCCGCAGGGGATTGTGCCGGCCGGTGTGTGGTGCTCCTGCATGGATTGGGGAGGACGGCATCGTCGATGCAAAAGATGGAGAACGCGCTTTTCGAGGCCGGTTACTGCACGGTAAATGCCGGATATCCGTCCAGGGAGGAACCGGTCGAAACGATCGTGAATGAACAGTTGCCGGAGATGGTCGCAACCTGCCGGAACAACGGCGCCGAAACCATCCATTTTGTCACCCACTCGCTCGGCGGCATCCTGGTCCGGGCCTATCTCCAGGAGCATAAACTGCCGGAAGGCAGCCGGATCGTCATGATCAGCCCGCCCAATCACGGCAGTCAGATCGTCGATACGTTCAAAGGTCTTTTCCTGTTCCGGTGGATCTACGGCCCGGCGGGCCAGGTGCTCGGCACGGGTGGCGACAGCCTGCCGAGCGTTTTGGCCCCTGTGGACGCGGAAATCGGCATCATCACCGGCAGCCGGAGCTACAATCCGGTGCTTTCGGCAATACTGCCCGGCGCCGATGACGGCAAAGTGACCGTGGAAAGTGCCAAACTGGAAGAAATGCAGGATTTTCTGGTCGTTCCGCGCACTCACACCTTCATCATGAAGGATGAGGAAGTGATCCGTCAGGTGATTGCGTTCCTGGACACGGGGCAGTTTGACGCTGCATCTGAATAAATAAGCAAAAAGCAAGTTCTTTAAACCACGAAGACACGAAGGACACAAAGAAAGGCTTTTTTTATTAAAAAACCTGTTCTTCTTTGTGTCCTTCGTGTCTTCGTGGTTAATTTTTACTTCGCCCGGTACCTATCCGTTCCGCTCCACCCTCAATGTCCGCATCCGGTTAATGGCTCCGGCAAGTTCAATGGCCCTGAATTCGGCAAGATCACCCACGATGTAAGGGGTGAGCACGTCGAGCCCTTTTGCCTCGATATCGGAAACGACCCGCTGCACTACTTCCCGCAAGATGCTGTTTCCATTCATATAAGCGGTGGCGTAATAAATGGCGTGGGCGACAGCCCGGGTCTGGGAAGTGTCGATAAGCTGTTCCATATCGGAAAGGTCGATGTCGGTATTCCCGAACTGGATCTGCCGGGTGTCCCGGGCGGCGAGTTTTTGTTTTCCCCCGCGCATCGGGTTGAAACTGTCCGCCAGGGGGATTCGTTCGGAAATCTCGCCGAAAGCATCGCCGCCTTCGGCCTTTCGATTGGAGGGGTCGGATGCCGCGATGCTGCGGGCCTTTCCGGTCACGTCCGAAGGCAGGTAGTCGGTCATGCAGATCACGTGGTCGGCCACGCTGAAATAATCCCCCGATCCGCCCATGACCAGGATCGTGGATACACCTTTTTCCGTGTACAACATGCGGACCTTGTCAATAAACGGCGTGATCGGCTCCCGGTCCTTGGCGACAAGCTGCTGCATCCGGTGGTCCCGTATCATGAAGTTGGTCGCCGAGGTGTCTTCATCGAGCAGCAGCAGATCCGCGCCGGCCTCGATGGCCTCTATGATGCCGGCGGCCTGGGACGTGCTTCCGCTGGCGTTTTCCGTTGAAAATGCGGTGGTCTCTTTTTGGAAGGGCAGGTTGTTGATGAACGGCGAAATATCGGTTTTTTCGATATTCCTGCCGTCGGATGCCCGGATCTTGACGCCGGTGGCAAGCGATACGGCAAGCTCCCGCCCATCACCCGGAACATGGTTGTAAATGCCGAGTTCCAGGGCGTCGAGCAGGGTCGATTTTCCGTGATACCCGCCGCCGACAATCAGGGTGACGCCTTCGGGAATCCCCATCCCCTCGATCCTGCCGGCATTCGGCAGTTCCAGGGCCAGTCGGAAGGCGGCCTCCGGGGCGTCAAACAGTACAGCCGGATTCCGGTCCATGGGACGGTCGTCAATGCCGCTTTTCCGGGGCAGCAGGCTGCCGTCTGCGACAAAGGCGACCAGGCCTTTCGGTTTCAGCTGGTTTCTTGCCGCATCGGCATCTTCGGCGCACCGGATGTGCCGGTAGAGGGCGGCTGTATCCAGATTGGCGGAATAAAGTGCGCCATGGGCAATCTGCGGCAGCTCGGAAAAAAACATCTCCCCGGCATCCCGGCCGGAAATTTTTCGTCCGAAAGCGGGAAGACCCATAAAGAAACGGGCTTCGACATACCGGTCGTTTATAATCATCGCGCTTCGGTTCAGGATCTGCTGGCCCGGTCGGTCGATGGTGATCAGCCCGCTTTTGCCGATGCCCCGGTTGCCCCGGCTAAACTGCCGGCATCGGGCATGAAACTCGCGGGTCAGGTAATCTGCCGTAGCGATGGTGCGGCTCCGGTTTTGGGTGGTATCATCTGCAAAGCCCGATTTGTGCCGGTCCACCCGGACCCGGATGCGCGAGGGGGCGGCAAAGGGATCACCCTGTACGTGATCGATTATGAGCCGGTAATCGTCAAAATCGTATTCCCCCTTAATATCCTTATAGGCCTTGTACCCTTTGCCGTCGATTCGGGCAAGCGCGCTCGACAAGGCCTCCTGGGCAATTATTCCCATCGGTCCCCTTTTTTGCGCAAATCGATATGATCCGCATCGGGACCCTGTCCGCTTTTCGGCGGTTTGACATCGGCTACCATGGAACTCAGCAGCCAGTTTATAGCGCTGATGAGGATTGCACCGAAAACGGTGGTCCAGAAGCCGATCACGGAAAACCCGGGGATCAGGCCGGAAGCCATTTTCAGGATGATGGCGTTGATGATAAACGTGAACAGGCCGAGAGTCATGATATTGATCGGCAGGGTAAGGATCAACAGGACCGGGCGGAAAAACAGGTTGAGTAAACCTATGGCACCGGCTGCAAAGAATGCCGAAACAAATCCGCTGACGCGGATGTTTTCCATCAGGTACGCCGCGAGCATGACCGCGGCCGCAAGGATGAGCCATTTGATCAGAAGGAGCCCCGGCCATTGAGAGCCGCCGGGGGAAGGGCGGTTGGAATTGAGATGATAACGTTCAAATCTGATTTTTCGCATCGATTGTTTCCCCGTCGATTTCGATGTGCAGGTTATCTGATGTATCGGTACAGAGTTCGACAGCGGCGGCGCTTTGACCGCGAAGATCTGCGTACCGGTTTCTGAGGAATCCAAAATCCAGAGTCTCCAATGCATGATGCAGAAGGGCGATGCGAGTTTCAATACTTTTTTTGTCACCCGTCCGACGACTGCTGAAATATTCGGAAATGGACCGGTTGTACTGCTTTTTGATTTCTGTTTCGATGCAGTGGTTTTTCAGTGAAAGTTTGATGTTCATTTTTTTTGAATATTCTGTTATACGGGTTTGATTCTGAGTTTAATGTAACCCGTTCCGGTCATATGTCGAAGAGGGTGCGATTGCGCCCTTTTTGCCGACCGGGTTTTGGATAAACCGCGCCGCAGCCGGATAATACCGGGTCGGAACTTATCAGATATATTTCGAAAGTCTTACAGGAGATCGTCACATGTATGTACCACGTTTTGTATTTTTCACCAAGGGGGCCGGAAAGGACAAGGCCAAGCTGGCATCGTTTGAAAATGCCCTGCGTGAAGCCGGTATCGCACACTTGAACCTGGTCCAGGTATCTTCTATTTTCCCCCCGGGCTGCAAGATTCTCGATAAGGAAACCGGGCTGGCAAAGCTCGAGGCCGGCGAAATCACACATTGCGTCATGGCAAAAGAAGAAAGCCTGGAACCGGGGCGCCGCATTGTGGCAAGCGTCGGCCTGGCCCTGCCCGAGGGAAATGAACGCTATGGTTACCTCTCAGAGCATCACGGATACGGACAGACCGAAACCGAAGCCGGTGAATTTGCCGAAGACATCGCCGCATCCATGCTGGCCACCACGCTGGGAATCGAGTTTGACCCGGAAAAAGACTATGATGAACGCCGGGACATCTATAAGATGTCGGGCAAGATCATCCATTCGCAGCACATCAGTCAGGCCGCGCTCGGCGCCGAGAGCAACCTGTGGACTACAGTGGTGGCAGCGGCCATCTTTATAAAATAAATCATTCAAGAGTCATGAAAGAAACGAATACGTTTATTCCTTTCGGCGGCCCGGACGTCCACACGGATGACATGGCGGCTGCTGCGGCAATCGTGCTCCCGATCTGTTATGAAGTCGGGGCCTCCTATGGGACCGGCAGCGGGCAGGGCCCGTTTCATCTGTTGACCGCCTCTGTTGAACTCGAAACCATGGACGAAGAAATGTTCGTGGATTGGGGGGAGATCGGGATTCATACCGTGCCGGCATTTGTGCCGTCGGAAACTCCCGAAGCGGCGGTCGAAGAGATTAAGAATAAGGCCGGGCACTATCTGGATACCGGGAAATTCGTGCTCGCACTTGGCGGCGATCATGCCATCACCATCGGGCTTGCGGCCGCTGTGGCACAGCGGTATCCCGAAGTGGGCATTTTGCAGATCGATGCGCACCTGGATCTTCGAAACGAGTATCACGGCAGCCGTTACAATCATGCCTGTGTCATGCGCCGGGTGGCCGAAGATATCCGGGCTCCGTTCGTGCAGGTGGGCATCCGGTCCTTTTCACCCGAAGAGGCGGCATATATCCGGGCAAATGATATCCGTCCTTTTTTTGCCCACGAAACAGCCGATCCGTCCGACAACGTTTGGATGGATGCGGTAATCGAGCGTCTGCCGGAAACCGTTTACGTCTCGCTGGATCTCGACGGTCTGGATCCGTCATTTGTTCCCGGCACCGGCACGCCGGAACCCGGCGGCCTGACCTACCGCCAGGTGGTGGAGCTGATCCGGCGCTTGGGCCTCCGTCGCCGGGTAGTGGCTGCCGATATCAACGAACTGGCCAAGATCGAAGGAACCCAGGTTTCCGAATTCACGGCAGCAAAGCTTGCCACCAAGATGTTTGTGCATTTCCTTAAATAAATTTGCTCTCGCTTCAGTAACTCTCTTGCTCTTAATCTTGCTCTTGCTCTTAATCTCAATCTTAATCTTGCTCTTAATCTTAATGAATTTACCCCTCTGCGCGGTGTTTTTGAAAGAAAGGATTTAAAATCAAATGCCGTGCACGTGTACGTTCACGTGCACGAAAACCAACACCAACAACACCAAAAATAAAAACAAAAAAGCCCAGGGAAACGAACTCCCGGGGCTTTTTTGTTTTTTCTGTCTTTTTATTCTATTCGTTCTAAATCGCAGTTAAGCGAAATTTAGAACAGGCCGGAGACCTTGCCGGTATCCGGATCGACGTCGATGCGGCGGAACGCCGGGTTGGAACCGGTTCCGGGCATCAGGCTGATGGTGCCGGCACACGGGCAGAGGAACTTGGCGCCCGAGTAGATGAGCACGTCGCGGATCGGCAGCCGCCATCCCTTGGGAACACCCTTGATCGTCGGATCATGGGAGAGGCTCAGGTGGGTTTTGACCATCATGGTGGCAAAACCCGCGTATTGCGGATCGTTTTCCAGCATTTGGGCTTTGGCTGCGGCTTCCGGAGACCAGTCAACACCGTCTGCGCCGTAGACTTCGCGGGCAATGACATCGACACGGTCGCGCAGTTTCATTTCCAGCGGATAGAGGAAGTCGAAGTTGTTGCCTTCTTCACACGCTTCGATAACAGCGTCGGCGAATTCGAGTGCGCCTTCGCCACCCTTTTCCCAGTGCTTGGACTCGGCGCAACGGGCGCCTGCGGCTTCGGCAACCTTTTTGATCAGGGCCACTTCAGCATCCGTGTCAGTGTAGAAGCGGTTAACGCAGACAACCGGGTTGATGCCGGACTTGCGGATAACACCGATCATGTGGACCATGTTTTCGCAGCCTTTTTCCACCAGGCCCAGGTTCTCCTTGGTGTAGGCTTCGTCCAGGGCTTTGCCGGCTACGACCTTGGGACCGCCGCCGTGCATCTTCAGGGCGCGTACCGTGGTGGTCAGGACGGAAACATGGGGTTTGAGGCCGGAGAAACGGCATTTGACGTTCCAGAATTTTTCGAATCCGATATCAGCGGCAAAGCCGGACTCGGTGACGTGATAATCCCACAGCTTGAGGCCGACGCGGTCGGCGATGATCGAGCTCTGTCCGACGGCGATGTTGGCAAACGGGCCGGCGTGCACCAGGCAGGGCTGATATTCGGCCGTGCTCATCAGGGTGGGGTTGATGGTGTTGCGCATGAAGGCGGCCATGGCATTTCCCACTTCGAGGTCACGGCAGGTAACCGGTTTGCCGCTCTTATCAAACGCCACGGTGATGTTGTTGATCCGTTCTTTCAGGTCGGCCAGGTCGGTGGCGACGGCCAGAATGGCCATCAGCTCGGAGCCGACGGCAATGCCGAACTTGCTCTGCATGGTGTAGCCGTCGGTGCGGCCGCCAAGGCCGATAACGATGTTTCTGAGGGCCTGGGCGCAGAAATCGATGATCCACCCCATCTCCACCCGGGTCGGGTCGATGTCGAGGCGGCGCATGCCGGTCAGGCGGGCCAGCTGCTCGTCATTGTAGTTGCGCTCATGCTGCATGCGGGAAGTCATGGCAACCATGCCCAGGTTGTGGGCGTTCATGATGTCGTTGATGTCGCCGGTGAGGCCCAGGGAGAACTCGGTCATGGGGATCAACAGGGAGTTTCCGCCGCCGGCCGCCGTGCCTTTCACGTTCATGGTGGGACCGCCGGAGGGCTGACGCAGGGCGCCGCCCACGTTTTTGCCCCGGGCGCCAAGGCCTTCCATAAGGCCTAAAGATGTGGTGCTTTTGCCTTCGCCCAGCGGGGTGGGGGTGATGGCGGTGACTTCGATGTATTTGCCGTCGGGCTTGTCCTTCAGGCGGTTGATGACCTTCAGAAAGTCGATCTTAGACAGCCGGCCCATGGCCAGCATTTCGTCATCCGCGAGTCCCAGTTTTTCTTTCCACTGATCCGGCATGGGCATGTTTTTTTCCGCTTCTTCGGAAATCTGCCAGTCGGGCATTTTAGTTGCATCAAAAGCCATGATTCTTCTCCTTTGGATTTGTGTTAATTGTCGTCAGAAATAAACTTTGTATATCGAAAGGGATATAACCCGGTTGAAAAACACCGATTAAAATATATAAAGTGGGATATTTAGCATGTCAAAAGTGCTTTGACAAGAGCTATCTAACGCCTTCCCGTACGAAAAGTCACAACGCCTTGTATAGGAGACCGATTGCGGCGCCTTTTAACTGTCCGTCAAAGGCAGAATCAGCTTTGAACCTGGACGAGCCGATAATAAAATCCCATGGCGTGCATCAGTTCGTCATGGGTGCCGGATTCGATGATTTTTCCGTTGTGCATCACCAGGATTTTGTCGGCAATCCGGGCGGTGGACAACCGGTGGGCGATTACGAGCGACGTGCGCTTGGCCATTAGATGAATCAGCGCTTCCTGGATCTTTTCTTCGGTTTCGGAATCCACATACGATGTGGCTTCGTCAAAAATGATGAATTCGGGATCCTGGGCCAGGGCCCGGGCGATCGAGATCAATTGCCGCTGGCCGCTTGAAAGCGTGTTCCCCTGTTCGCTTAGTTGCGTGTCGATGCCGTCCGGCATCCGGCCGATCATGTCAAGGCACTGGGATTGGGATAAAATGTCATCAATCCGGTCGTCTTCCGGATGTGTATCGCCGGGAAAGAGATTGTTCCGGATGCTGCCGGAAAAGATGAACGGGTCCTGGGTGACCAGGGCCATTCTGCTGCGAAGCGCCGATGGATTGAATTTCCTGAAATCGGTTCCGTTGATCGTAATCGATCCGGAATCCGGATCAAAAAACCGGATCAGCAGGTTAATCAGGGAGGTTTTTCCCGCTCCCGTGGGACCGACGATGGCCAGGGTCTGCCCGGCGGTTACCCGAAAGGAAATCCCTTTTAAGACCGGGTTGTCGGGGGCGTAGGAAAACCAGACGTTTTCTGCGGCCAGTTCCTGAATCGTATCGGGGACCGGTTCCGGTTGGGCGGGCACCGGCAGGCGGTCGTCATCCGCCAGGATCTGGAAGATGCGCTCGGCCGATGACAGGGCGTTCTGGGTGATGTTGTATTTTTCGGCGATATCCCGGATCGGCCGGAAAAACATCCGGATATAGGAAACGAAGATTACGAGTTCCCCCAGGCTCAGCTGTCCTGCCAGGATGCGACCTCCGCCGTAGAAG
>JAGXHH010000202.1 GCA_024636355.1 Desulfobacteraceae bacterium
GTCGCTTCGCTCCGGCATATTCTCTATCCTGATTGAGCCGAAGGCGAATCCTTATTCTGGATTCTGAATTCTGGCTCCTGGATTCCCTGCTTGATGAATCCAGGCATAGCCCTTTGCCTCTGACCTGGCCCGGAGGACCAGGTCTTTAAAATCGAATAAAAAAAACCCGGCAGTACACGGAAACTGCCGGGTTTTTTAAACAGCGTAAAACTTAAACGCAAATGCGCTTAAGTTAGAACCTGCGGTGGCGCATGCGCTTCTTGGATTCAGCAATCCGTTGACGCCGCAACGCTTCACGTTTTTTCCGACGCCGATATTCGCTTGGTTTTTCATAATTTTTTTTCAACCGAAGCCGCTTGAACAGACCGTCGTTCTGAATCTTCTTCTTCAGAATCCGCATCGCTTTTTCAAGATCATTGTCATCGACTCTGACAGCGATTTCTTTCAAATAATTCGCCCCCTTTACAGTGAATTTGCTTACACACGCTTTTTGAATATCATTAATATATTAAATTTTTCTAAAAAAATGTCAAGCTTAGATATTCCCGTTTAAGTTTGGGAATTAAAAAACATGGCGGACCACATCTTCAAGCTTTTGTATGCTCAAACACCAATCGGGTAGCGAACCGGATAGGTCAGTTGCCGAGTTTTGAAACCAGTTCGTCGGCCACTTCAGTGACACTGTTTTTGCCGTCAAGATTGAGGTACTTCATCGACGGATCGTTTTTGGCTATGTCCTTGAAGTAATACGCGGCGGCCAGGGTGCCGGTTTCCGCATCGTAATAAATGCCATGACGTTTGTTGATGGCCTCCTCGTCCTGATCGTCGGAACGGGTCTGGAGATCTCCGCCGCATACCCGGCACTTGTCCCCGTTGGGCTTGATGGCGTCGATGAAGATGTTGTTCGGGTGATTGTTGTTGTTAACGCACAGCCGACGGCCCATGATCCGGTTCTTGGCGATTTCGCGGTCGAGTTCGATCTCAACGACGATGTCGAGGGTCATGTTCGCTTCCTTGAGCGCTTCGTGGAGCTGGATCGCCTGGTTCTTGTTGCGCGGAAATCCGTCGAGCAGCCACCCTTTTTTGCAGTCGTCTTCTTTAAGTCGATCCAGAATCATCGGGATGGTGATGCCATCGGGCACCAGTTCGCCTTTGTCGATGTAGGATTTTGCCTGCATGCCCAGTTCGGTTCCGCCCTTGATGTTTTCCCGGAAAATTGCCCCGGACTCGACGTGGGGCAGGTTATACTTCTCTTTCAGGATCGCGCCCTGGGTGCCTTTTCCGCTGCCGTTCGGGCCAAAAAATAAAATGTTCATATCCTTTCTCCTTTTTCCCTTTAGAATTTTCGATCAGGTATATGTTGTCGGATATTGTAAGTATTGCAGGCGATTCGTTGATCGGATATTTACTATGAAAAAATAGGTTAAATATATAATGACGCGTGCATTGTCAAGAACGGTTTTGAAAATCCAGGATTTTTTTAACTGCATCAATTGCTTCTCCCCGGGTTAGCAGCCGGCCGGCGAGCCGTTCGATCTCTATTTGCTGCAGGATGCCGGCGAACCGGGGCGATGGTTTAAGACCGAATAGTTCAATCAGATCGTGGCCGGTGATCAACGGCGGTTTTTCTGATGCCGGCCGGTAATCGGAAAAAAAAGACTCGAGGAGTTGGCGGCTGAAATCGATGTAGTCGAATGCGTTTTGATCACACCCTTTGCCCTGCATATCGGCAGCGGATAAAACAATCAGGTCGGGGCCGAAGGGAGTGGTTTTCAGGAAGAACCGGGCGAGTGCCTTTCGGCTCAATTCCTTGCGGGCATGCGAAAGATAAAGAGATAAGGGGTATAGATGATGACGGATAAGGGCATCGATATAATGATTCTCCCGATTGGCCATTCGCAGCCGGTCGCTGATGGCTCCAGCCATTTCGGCCCCGGTTTTCCCATGGCCATAGAAATGGATCCGCCCCTCGGGATCGACAGTCCGGACTGCGGGTTTTCCGATATCGTGGAAAAGCGCCGCATGTTTGATCAGGCCACGGGCGGCAGGGTCGTGGAGCAGGTCTGCATTCGTATGTTGGGGGGAAAATGCGGGCTGGTTTGCATCGATTAAACGTTCGACCTGCCGGAAGACCGAAAGGCTGTGGGAAAAAACATCGAACCGGTGGTGACCATTCTGAGAGCAGCCCTTCAAGGGGAGCAATTCCGGAAAAATGACCCCAAGCAGGCCGGCGTCGTCCATCTGCTCGATAAGGGAAATGCTGTTCGGATTGGCGATCAATTTCAGCCATTCGTCCCGGATGCGTTCCCCGGCCGTTTCTTCAATGGCGCAGGTCATGTTTTCTATGGCCGTAAACGTGTTCGGTTCGATCGAAAAGCCGAGTGCGGACGCCATCCGGAACGCACGCAGCAGGCGCAACGGATCATCGGCAAACGCCCCGGGGGAAACCATCCGGATAATCCGGCCGGAAAGGTCTTTTCTCCCGTTGAGTGTGTCGATAAGCTGATTTTCCGCCAAATCGAAAGCCATGGCGTTAACGGTGAAATCGCGCCGGGCAAGATCGTCTGCAATGTTTTCGCCCCGGCCGGCGGAAATATCATAGGTGCAAGACGGGGTAACAATGCGGTAGATAGCTTTTTCGCCCTTACCGATGCGAACCGGCCTGCCGCCTGCCGCACGCGCGATTTGATCGGCTAACGCTTCGGGCGGGCAGAAAGCCGCAATATCATAGTCCTGCGGGGTGCGACCTGAAAGCAGGTCCCGAACGGTTCCCCCTACGATATAGATTCCCGGTTTGCGAGGGATAAAATTTATGTTGAAATCCTGCATGTTTTTAGATATGGAAGGTTTCCTTGAAAATTTCTCCGTTCCGGTCCTTATCGTCCGTCTATGCGGCCGGTACAGTATCGGTGCCGTAAATACATTTGTTCATACCACCACTACCACCACGGTAAACCATACCAATTTACAATGAACAATAAAAATAATACCAGGGAAGAATCAAAGCGTCCTGCCACACTGGCTGTGACCGGTGGAGTGGGGTCCGGTAAATCGGTGGTTTGTGACCGTCTCAAGTCGCATGGCATACCGGTTTACAGCGCAGATGAGCTCTCACGTGAAGCTGTCGAACCGGGCACCGGTGCATTTCAAAAAATTATCGCCGATTTCGGCAATGACATACTGCTGTCGGATGGAAAGATAAACCGTCCGATGCTGCGCCGCACGATCACCCGGAATCCCGATGCCAAAAAGCGGCTCGAGGGCTACATCCATCCCGAAGTCATTGGGCGGATGGTCGAAAAATTTGAAACCGCCAGGAGGAAAGGTGATCCGGTTGTAGGGGTGGAAGTGCCGCTGCTTTTCGAGGCCGGGCTGCAAAATTTCTTTGATTATGTGATTATGGTAAGTGTCAACCGACAATGCCGTATCGACCGGGTCATGGCACGCGATGGCGTTTTACGGGAGGAGGCCGAGGCGTTGATGCGGATTCAGATGCCTGAGGAAGAAAAGCGGAAGCAATCCGATTTTGTTATTGACAATAACGGTTCGCTCGCCGACGTAAATGCATCAGTGGACCGACTCTATGCACAACTGGTGGAAAGGATCAAAAAAAAGCCCCAAAGTGGTTGACATGTCACTCTTTGGGTAATAAAGTTATGTGAAACAGCGTCCCTACCGCAATTGACGTTTATTTATCTTGTTTCCTTCTTGCAAACACCAATTAACTCAGGCCTCTTATCACCTAAGTTGTAATTTTTATATCGCACCTTTTACTTTCTGACCCTGACCCCGCAAGTTGCCCGCTTTTTTAACTGCGGACAGCTCCGGAATGGGATGAAGGTTACCAATTTTAATACTCGGATTATTACAAATTAATCGGACCCAAGGTTCTGAACATGAGGTTTAACAACCAGTATGAGTGGGGTAATTAAATTACATGAACATCGTTGAATTAAAAAACAAAAAGATCAGTGAACTGACCCGGATGGCGAAAAAGTTCAACATCGACAACGCCGGGAGGATGCGCAAACAGGATTTGATTTTTTCCCTGCTCCAGGCGCATATCGAACAAAACGGCTTAATATACGGGGAAGGCACCCTGGAAATCCTGCCGGACGGATTCGGTTTCCTGCGTTCACATGATTGCAATTATCTGCCCGGCCCTGACGACATCTACGTATCGCCGTCCCAGATCCGGCGGTTTAACCTGAAGACCGGTGATACCGTTTCCGGACAGATCCGGCAGCCGAAGGAATCCGAAAGGTATTTTGCCCTTTTGAAGGTCGAGGCGATCAATTTCGAAGAACCGGAAATCGCCCGGGAGAAAATCCTTTTCGACAACCTGACCCCGCTTTTTCCGGAAAAGAAAATTAAACTCGAACTCGATCGCACCGAGTATTCAACCCGGATCATGGACCTGATGACGCCGATCGGGTTTGGGCAGCGCGGCCTGATTGTCTCGCCGCCCCGTACGGGAAAGACCATCCTGCTGAAGAACATCGCCAACAGCATCATTGAAAATAATAAGAACGTCATGCCGTTTGTGGTGCTTATCGATGAGCGTCCGGAGGAAGTGACCGACATGCAGCGTTCGGTAAATGCCGAGGTGGTCAGTTCAACTTTTGATGAACCTGCCGAACGTCACGTCCAGGTGGCCGAGATGGTTATCGAAAAAGCCAAGCGGTTGGTTGAACATAAAAAACATGTGGTTATATTACTCGATAGCATTACCCGGCTGGCACGGGCTTACAATGCCACGATGCCGTCGAGCGGCAAATTGCTTTCCGGTGGTGTCGATGCCAATGCACTGCACCGGCCCAAACGTTTTTTTGGCGCGGCCCGAAACATTGAAGAAGGCGGCAGCCTGACCATTATCGCAACCGCCCTCATTGATACCGGCAGCCGGATGGATGAAGTCATTTTTGAGGAGTTCAAGGGCACCGGCAACATGGAGCTGCACCTTGACCGGAAGCTGTCCGACCGGCGCATGTACCCGGCAATTGATATCAACCGGTCCGGTACCCGTAAAGAAGAACTGCTGCTTGACAGCGAGACCCTCAACCGGGTCTGGATCCTTCGGAAACTGCTTGCTCCTTTAAATCCTATTGACAGTATGGAATTTTTGCTGGATAAGATGAGGGGCGCAAAAACCAACCAAGACTTCCTGGATTCTATGAATTCTTAATTTATCCACGATCGAAAGAAAGGGTTCTGAAAATGAAACAAGACATTCATCCCGATTATTCGGAAACCACGATTCGCTGTGCATGCGGCAATGAAATACAGATCGGATCCACCCGGGACAACATCTCTGTGGAAATCTGCTCCGCATGCCATCCGTTTTATACCGGCAAGCAGAAACTGGTCGACTCGGCCGGTCGGATTGAACGGTTCCGCAGGAAATACGCGAAGTACCAGGACAAGAACGAAAAGTAATCCTACTATTCAACAAAATTTCCCGGCCACTGGCGTCAATGTCTTAGTACGCCCGGCCGGATTTTTATATCCGGACACAATAACGCATGGCAATGCTGGATCACCTGGAAGTTGCCGATCATCGGTATATGGAGCTGGAGCAGTTGCTCAGTGACCCGTCTGTCGTTTCCAACAGGGAACTGTACAGGAAATACGTGCGGGAACATGCCGAACTCGGCAAAGTCGTCATTGTATTCAGGGAATACCGTCAGACAATAGAGGAACTCGAAGAAAGTCGGGAACTGCTTTCTGACAGGGACCCGGAAATCAAGGAACTGGCGCGCAAGGAAGTCGATGTTCTGACTGAAAAGCAGGAGCAGTTGGAAGAAGGTCTCAGGAAACTGCTGATTCCCAAGGATCCCAATGACGAAAAAAATGTAATTCTTGAAATCCGGGCGGGAACCGGCGGAGATGAAGCCGGCCTTTTTGCGGGCGATCTGTTCCGTATGTATACCCGATTTTCGGAAAACCGCGGGTGGAAGGTAGAAATCCTGTCGGCGCACTGGACAGATTCGGGCGGTTTCAAGGAAGTGATCGCCATGGTCAAGGGCAGCGGGGCCTTCAGCTATCTGAAATATGAAAGCGGCACTCACCGGGTCCAGCGTGTACCGACGACCGAAACCCAGGGACGGATTCACACCTCTGCCGTAACTGTGGCGGTACTGCCCGAAGCAGAAGATGTCGAAGTCGAGGTGGATCCGACCGAGCTCAAGATCGACGTTTTTCGCGCATCCGGCCCGGGGGGGCAGTCGGTGAATACGACCGATTCGGCGGTGCGCATCAC
>JAGXHH010000203.1 GCA_024636355.1 Desulfobacteraceae bacterium
GGACGGCCCATAGAGGAACTGTGCCCCGGAAATGCCCAGCGGGCAGAGACTCCCCTTGTTTACGGGATAGTCGGTACGTCCTTCGATCTTGATGACCCGGTCTTTGACGCGACGGACATTGATCCCACAGCCGCCGGGGCACAGCATGCAGACCGATTGTTCAACGTATTCGGGACCTTTTTCCGGATTCGGTGTCCAGGGCCAGTTCTGTGTCCAGATCGATATGTCGTCCATCAGTTTCCAGGGCATGGGGCTGAATGTCGTACCCACAACAGCGCCCGCTCCGAGTGACAAGAAACATCTGCGATCGATTTTCATGGATTTACCCTCTTCTATGTAACAAAAAGCGTGTTTGACTTTGTCGGTTCACGGAATGCCGCTATTTGTGGCACTGGAAGCAATCACCCTTGCTGCCGGTCTCTTCCAGGTGGCACGCCGCACAGTCGTTCATCTTCATCCGCATGCCTTCACCGGGTTTGGGCGGGGTCAATCGGGAGATGTCATATCCCCAGATATCACGGCTGTAGCCGGTAATTCGGTTTTCCTGGTAGGGTTTCAGGGATTCGGATTGCCCGATATCACCGTGGCAGGTGGCGCAATCCATATTCGCCCCCTTCACATGGGCGGCATGGGAGAAAAATACACAGATCGGCTGTTTGGAGTAGATGTGCCAGGGAACTTCCTTGTTCTGGTCTATGTATTCGGTGACGAACTTCTCTTCATTCGGGTCGGTGCCCTGGACGTACATATGGCAGTCCGCGCAGGCGGAATTGTCGGGCACGCCGGCGAAACTGCCGTCATCCCGGAAATAATGGCAGCTTTCGCATCCCTCATAGACCAGATCGTTATGCAGCGCATGGCTGAAATCGATCGGTTGCTGCTTTTCGGAATACAGCAGGTTCGGAAATCCGATCCATCCACCGAAAACACTGACGATGAAGCCGACGACGAAAAAAGCAAATACGACCCAGCCGGAAGCGCCTTTCTTGGAGGAAGACCCGGTCGACGGGGCATGTTCGGGGTTGTCCGCGTGTGTGCTCATGGGTACTCCGTCAAATCTGTTGGGGTTTGTCACTGCAACACCTCACCCGTTTACTTTCTCAACTATTTTAGCTAACTATCCAAAGATGTAGAAGAAGAATCAGATATCCGGTTTGTCTGGAAATGTCAATAAAAATGTCCCTTACTGATAACTGTGGAGCCCGGGTAGAAGGTTGACGCCGAAATAAGTAAACAGGACGGCGAAAAACCCGAGACACGAAAGATAAGCAATCCGCTTGCCTTCCCAGCCGCGCATGAGCCGGGCATGAAGCAGCGTGGCATAGACCAGCCAGGTGATCAGTGACCACGTTTCCTTAGGGTCCCAGCCCCAGTACCTTCCCCATGCCTGGTTGGCCCAGACCGCGCCGGTGATGATTCCCACCGACAGGAATAGAAAACCGAAGGTCACCATCTGGTGGGTTAGTTCATCTAGAGTGGAAAAATCAGGCACCCGTGCCATGAGTCCCTTCTGCGGATCACCGTATGAGGATTTGGCCAGGTACAAAAGGCTGATGCCACAGGCGAGGGCAAAGGCAGCATAACCGAAAAAACAGGTCATCACGTGGGCGATGAGCCAGTTGCTTTGCAAAGCGGGTATCAGCGGTTGAATTTCACTGCTTATAGAAGGAAGCGACGCATAGGCCATTGCCAGGAATGGAATCAACGCCGCCACGGCTCCGATGACCCGGATCCGGTACCGATATTCCAGATACAGGTAAATTACCGCAACGGTCAGCGAAAAGAAGATCAGGGATTCATAAAGGTTGGACAGCGGGGCATGCCCGTAGCCCATCTGGAGTGACTCGAACCAGCGCAGGCCAATGCCTGCCGTATTGCCCAGTGCGGCAGCGACCATGCTCCCGGTCGCCAGTTGACCGAATACCGGTTTTTTGAAAATCCAGGCGATGACGTAAAGGATCAGGGTCAGGCCATATATAAAGGTGATGACGGATAAAAGGGATGCACTTGTTATCATGATGTATCCTTATACAGGTTTGTTTTCTTGTCCGGT
Source organism: Desulfobacteraceae bacterium (assembly GCA_024636355.1). GTDB lineage: Bacteria > Desulfobacterota > Desulfobacteria > Desulfobacterales > Desulfosalsimonadaceae > JAGXHH01. Next base: position 2,054 of record JAGXHH010000203.1, read on the forward strand.
CAGTTTACCGAGTTTGCGGGCGAGCCGTTTGATGGCGGTTTTGATTCCAGGGCGATTCCGAGGGGAAATCCCGGCAACCGAAACCGTCGTCCGGCCATCTGCCGGGCGCAATTCTATGCAGATCTGCTGGTGGAACATGAAAAAAGTGATGTAGCAGCCGATAATCAAGGCAATAAATCCCGCATAGACCATGGGAATGCCGGGGTCACGGGCAATCTGCAGCCCGGTGTAATACCGGTAGTCGATCTTTTCTATACTGATGGCATAATCGCCCTGGCGCATCTTGTCGAAACTGGGGTAGTCAAGCGGCAGGATGAGCGGCTGGGGCGTGCCGGACTTTTCAACAAGGCGACTTAGAAACGTGGGGCCGATGTTGTGGCCACGGAAGCTGAAATTATCGGTGAAATCTTCAATTATCAACGTTCCGCCATCTGCGGGAAGTTTGATCTGTTCGCCGATCGCGGCCCGCTTTTCGACTCGCATCCCCGATGCATTGTCCGTAAAGACCACGGTAAATTTATCCCCCGGTACTTTGCCGTAGGAAGACTGGAAGATGCTGATTCCCGCGTAATGAATCGGGTCGTTCACCCGGAGGGCCTTTTCGAGAACCGTCTTGCCGTTATCCACGATGGCAATTTCCGAGCGGTATTCCTTCGGCATGCCGGACGGGTAATGGCTGACCGTGAAATCCTCGCACCGGATATCGAATTCGAGCTTCATCGACTGGTCGGAATTTCTGAGGAGGATGGTATTTTCAGATGCGCCGACCGGTACGTTCATGTACCCCTCGAAACCGAATATCGAACCGATAAGGGCGCCGACCATCAGGAGCAGAATGCTCAGGTGGACCACATATACCCCCAGTCGGGTCCAGCGGCCTTTTTCACCAAAAATCAGGTAGCCGGCAGTATCGTCGGTTTCGATGTGGCTGTGCCGGAAGTGCCGGATAATGTAATCGCCGTAAACGCCTTTTAATGCTTCGGGCGATTGCTCGGCGATCCACTCTGTGCGGTTGGGGCTCTTTCGGAAACGGTCCGCCCGGAAATTCAGCTTTTCGGGAAAGATGAGCTTCCATGTGGAAGACAGCCGTTCGATGGAGCAGACCAGGATGTTTACGATCAGCAGGCTGATCAGAAGCCGGAACCACCAGGAATTGTACATGTCAAACAGGCTCAAAGCCTCGAAAATCGGGTAAAGCACTTCGCCGAACTTCTGCTGGTACAGCATCGGGTTCTGGTTCTGCGGGATTACCGTGCCGATGATCGATGTCACGGCAAGTGTGAGCAGCAGGGCCACGGAGAGCTTCACGGAAGTGAAGAGCTTCCAGAGCCTGTCGAAAAAACTATCGTTTTTATCAGTATTGTTCATTCGTTATCCTTGATTTAACCAGTTGGGTGATTTATTGAATTCAAATTAATACCAGATCATTGTGCTCCGGGCAATAGAGAGTCAATTGGATTGGGTTTTTTATGGGGCCTTGCGCTTTGGATGGAATTTTCATATTTTGGATTTAAACGCTTAATAAAAATATCGGTTCTTTTATATAGCCGTTTTTTAACGAAAACAAGGGAAATAAGTTCTGATTTAAGGAGGCGGATCAATGAATAATCGGTTTGCGATATATACGGGAGCGTTTGCCTGCATTCTCGGACTGCTGCTGTTTTCCGGCTGCCGGACGACCACCCGGGACATTTCTCCGGATGAAACCATTCACTATGACGAAGATTATGACTTTTCGGACAAACGGGCGATCGTCAGCGCGCTGGCAGAGTCGATCACGGCCCGTCCGCCGCTTGGCGGCACAGATGAGCGCCCGGTTGTCATCTCCTATGGGATTGCCAACCGTACGACGGAACATATCAGCACCGGCGGCATCATGGACGATATTCGCCAGAAGATCATCGCCGCCGGCAAGGCCCGGTTTGTCAACGAGCGTCAGCGGGAACATATCGAAGAAGAGCTCCGGTACCAGTACGGCGGCAATGTTTCTCCCCAGACACGGATTGCCATGGCCCGGCAGGTTGGTGCCGAGTACATGCTGACCGGCACCCTGCGCTCCATTGAAAAACAGCAGCCGGATCAGGTCCGGTTCAAAAGACGGACGCTGAAGTACTACAGCCTGACCCTGGAACTCACCGGCATCGAAAGCGGGCTGATTGAATGGACGGACAGCGTGGAGATCGTGCGCGAAGCGGCAAAACCGTTTATCGGGTGGTAATCAAGAGGGATGCCGGGATTGCGGCATATTATGCGAACATGGCCGAAGGTGCAGTGCATCCGAAGCGTTGCGGCAGTGGCTCTCTGCTGCATCCTGCTGGCAACCGGGTGCGCCTCTGGGAAAATTAGCCGGGCCCGCAGTCAGTATTATAGCGGGGATGCGGCCGGTGCTGCCAAAGTTTTAAATGATCCCGGGGAGATTGCCAAACGCGACCGGCTTCTTTTTTATATGGAAAAAGGGGTGATCCTTCATCACGTCGGTGATTACCATGCAAGTACTGCGGCCCTGCTCGAAGCCGTCCAATTTATCGAGGAAGAAGAGCGGATCAGCGTCAGCCGGCAGGGCGGTTCCCTGGTGACTTCGGAACGGCTGACCGTTTACCGCGGGGAATATGAAGAGCGTCTGCTGGTTCATACCTATCTGATGATGAATTACCTCCTGCTCAATGCCTTTGACGATGCGTTCGTCGAGGCCCGGCAGGCGCTCGGGATTCTCGAAAGGCACCGCAAGGCGGTCAGCGGAGATCATTTCTCCCGTGCATTGATCGCCCATTGTTTTGAGGCGGTCGGGGAAATCAACGGGGCGTATATCGAGTATAAGAAACTCGCAGAGGATATGGCCGATCCGTCACCGATCCTGGCAAGGCTTTACCGGCTTGCCAGGCAGCTCGGCTTTGCCGATGACGCCCAAACGTATGCGGCGATGATGCCGGGAAAACAAAATCCGGAAAGCCGACCGCCCGCGGGTGAAGCAATTCTTTTTATCGCCCAGGGCAGAGGGCCGGTCAAAGTCCCCCGGAACATTATCCTGCCGCCGACCATCCGGTTTTCCTTTGCCGGCTACAGAAAACAGTCCCTCCGGTTTTTTCGCCCGGACATTGTCGTATCTGCCGAAAGACAAGCACCGGTCTCCATGGTGACCACCGATGTGGCCCGGGTGCTTGCAGCCTCTTTAAATGATAGGGCAGCGCGCATAATCGCAAAGGAGACGTTTCGGGTAGCCGCCAAGGAGTCGATCTCCCGAAATATTGATGATCCGCTCACCGAGATTCTGGTGCGTCTTGCTTTTTTTCTAAGTGAAGAGCCCGACACCCGGGGATGGCAGACCCTGCCGGCGTACCTGACCCTGGCCCGGGTTCCCATGAA
>JAGXHH010000026.1 GCA_024636355.1 Desulfobacteraceae bacterium
CAGCGTCAGATGTGTATAAGAGACAGGCGCAGTTCCGCCCACCCCATTTCCTCCCGCACCCAGATATCCGGGTCGCCTGGATCGCTGATAATAAAGAAATCGAACCGGTCCGCATGACCGGTGTCGATCAGCGAGTCGAGAATCGCACTGATACCCGCCGTTACGCGGTTGACGTCTTCATTGTAGATCGGCATGACGATAACCGTCCGGGCATCATGGGGAAGCGGTTGGTCTTCAACCCCCTTTATTGTTTTGGAAATCGCACTGGCATCCACACCGCGCATCAGAATTACCCAGCCGACCATAGCGGTCCAGAATCCGACGGAAATCCAGGCATAAAGGATAGCGAACATAACCAGAACAATGATTTCCAGGGGGGTGGTCCCGCCGTGCGGCAGCACGTAGGCCATGTAGCCGGTGGCGACATACGTCGGGGTGAGGATAAGGGCCAGCAGCACAATGCGCCGTGCGGCCGTTTTCTGCTGCCAGTTTTCGATCGGGTAATCCGGCGATTTCATGGCAGACATTTTCCCTAAAAGATCAGGTAGAGGTAAATCAGCAGGATCAGCAATCCCAGGTAAGGGGCGACCCACCGGAAGCTCATGATTTTCCGGGTTCTCCCGGCGAAGCTGTTCCAGGGGGCGATTTCGAGTTTCTGGGGAATCATGTTGCCGCGGTTCCATTCCGGAAAAACGGGAGTGGGGAGAAATCGGAAATCTGTTTCCAGGCTATGATCGATGATATCAATCCGGTGCTGCTCGATCAGCAGTCGCCGCGTTATCTGCATGCTAACGGATACGGGATGCCCGCTTTTCCGACTTGCAACAGCATCCCGGGCCTGATCCAATGCCTGCCGGCTCAAGTCAAGGGCTTCGAATGCAGTGATGCCGGCGGCATCCAGATAACCCAGGGCCCGATCCCGGGCCGCCCGCCAGGGGTTTCCACCGGTTTCCGACCCCTGGGTCCCCTTGGACTGCAGGTCGCGATAGACAATTATTTCAGTATGATCGATCATTGAAAAAAAGTATAATTCCAGGTTTCAGTCAACACGTCCTTGTCGAGCCTCAAAAAGGCGCGGAGGGTAATCGGTTGGGAACCGTTGGCCAGGATTTTTTCCAGGGTGTTCTGGTCGGAGCCCCGAATTTTAAATACCAGCCGCCAACCGTCGATGAACGGATTTTTTTCAACGCGCTGCTCGATAATGCTCACATTGTTGCCCACCGTAACCACCTTGTCAGGGTAAGCGTCCGGACCGAGGTCGGCGAGCCGGCCGCCTGCAAAATCGATCAGAAACGTTATCGTGTTGCGGTTTTTGTTGTAGGACATGTACGTGCTTGTCACGTAGCCGCCGCCATGCGGACTCTGGCGGGGTAAATACCATTCCATCAGATAGGAAAATGACAGTTTCTTCTTTTCCGGTGGTATCTCGGGAACCCAGAAGGTGACGATGTTATCGTTTATCTCCCGATCCGACGGAATTTGAACCAGTTCGACGTGTCCTTTTCCCCAATCGCCTTCCCGGGGGGTAATCCAGACACTCGGTCGGTTGTCATACCGGGCTTCGAGATCCTGGTAATGATCGAAGTCGAGATCGCGTTGCAGCAATCCGAAACCGGCCGGATTGGGGGCATGGAAGGTCGATGTGGAAAGGGTGTTCGGGTTCTGCAGGGGGTGCCAGATCCACTCTCCGGTGGCGGTGGCGATCAGGAGACCGTCGGAGTCATGAACTTCGGGTCTGAAATCGTCTATCGGTTTCGTATTGGTGTTCTCCCCGTACAGGAACATGGACGTCAGCGGCGCAATGCCGAGTTTCTTTACGGGTTTTCGCTGGAAAAGGCGGCATTCGACCGGCATGACGGTCTTTTCTCCGGGGCGGATGGTAAAGGAATAGGCGCCGGTGTAGCTCTTGCTGTCGAGCAGGGCGAAAACCGTCAGTTCCGTGGCGTCCGGTTCGGGCTTGACCAGCCAGAATCTTTTGAAAAATGGAAATTCCTCTCCGGAGTCCAGCCCCGTATCGATGGCCAGTCCCCTTGCCGACAGCCCGTATCCCTGGTTTTTTCCTACGGCCCGGAAATAGGAGGCGCCGAGAAAAACGACCACCTCGTCCTTGTAATCGGGATTATTGATGTTGTAATGGATCCGGAATCCCGCATACCCCAGATTCCCCGGCAGCTTGTCTTTAAAATCGTTTTGTCCGTAATCGAACATTTCCGGAGAAAAGGCGACTTTCGTTTCCGTCTGGTCATCGACTATGAAGATATCGACCGGAAGATCGTAAAAGGCGCCGGCATGAAAAAACTGCACTTCGAAAGGAAGATTGTCCGCTCGCCACAAGCTCTGATCCGTTTGAAAGCGGATATCGCGCCACTGGTCATAATTAAGGTCGAGGAGGAATTTGGGAATTAAGTCCTTGGGCGATTCGAACGATTTCCCGGAAAGTGTTTCTGCCATTTCGATCACCCTGTCGAACTGAAACCGGGTTTCGGACGGCGCGGTATCCGCCCGGCACAGGGCGGGAGCCTGGAGGAAAACAGTCAGGATCAGGATGCCGATATGGCGGATAAAGGTCCGGAGAATTTGATTCATTTCGATTTTTCGGATGGATACGAGAAACATCTTGAGTCGCTTCCTTCTTTAAATATTTCCGATTGATAGAAAATATAGGACCGATCATTAAATGATGCTACTCAAAAGAAACCGTTAAATTTGTTAAACACTTCGACCCATGACTTCAGGTCCCCGCATGGAGCGTTTTCCATGGGTAGCGGGTCCGAAGGACCTGGTGTTCAAACTGATCGGCTGGAAGGGGTTTGCTCAGTAAATGGCCCTGGATGTTGGTGCAGTTGTATTTCCGGAGTGCCTTCATCTCCGCTTCGGTTTCGACGCCTTCGGCCACGGCGATGATATTGAGTTCGCGGGCCAGGGTGGTTGCGGCATGTATAATGGCGGAATTTGAGGAATCGTCGCCCATGTTCCGGAGAAAGGACCGGTCGATTTTCAATTTATGAAGCGGCAATCTGGCCAGGAAATTCAAGCAGGAAAAGCCGGTGCCGAAATCATCGAGCGATAGCCGGACGCCGATTTCGATGAGCTGCCGGAACGTGGAAAACGTAAAATCGATATCCCGCATGGCGATCCCCTCTATGATTTCATATTCAAGAAGGTTCGGGTCAAGCCCGGTCTGATGAAGGATCTGCCGGGTGCTTTCCGGCAGTCCGGAATCATGGAATTCCCGGTCGGACAAGTTGACCGACAGGCATATCCGCGGGTACCCCGCCGCCTGCCAGGCCATATTCTGTTCGCAGGCGGTAAGTAGCACCCATTGGCCGATGGCAATGATCATGCCGGTTTCTTCTGCCAGGCCAAGGAACCGATCAGGGGTCAGAAGCCCGTCTTCCGGATGCTGCCAGCGCAGCAGCACCTCGGCACAGCGAACGGCCTGTGGCCCGAAAATCAACTGCGGCTGATAAAAAAGCACAAGTTCGTTATTTTTAAGCGCCTGTTTCAGGCGATTTTCCATGCGGATGCGTACGATGTTTTTAGTATTCAAGGACGGATTATGAAATGCGTAAGTGTTTCTGACATGCTGCTTGGCCTGATACATAGCAATATCGGCATACCTGCATAATGTGTCGATATCCTCGCTGTCATCCGGGAAAATGCTGATACCGATGCTCGCCGTCATCAGCAGTTCGTTTCCGTAAATGCGAATCGGCTTGTTCAGGTCTTCAATCAGTTTCCTGGAAATTGTGGCTGCATCGGCTGAATCGGTAACATTCGGCAGGATGATATTGAATTCGTCGCCGCCGACCCTGGAAACGATGTCGGCGCCGCGCATGCGGCGTTTAAGGCGATCAGAAACTTCCTTGAGCAAAAGATCACCAGCTGCGTGGCCGAATCGGTCATTGATTTCCTTGAAACCGTCGAGATCGAGAAACAGGATAGCGATTTTCTGGCGATTGCGGCGGGCATGGGCCAGTTCCATGCGAAACAGGTCGATGAGCAGCTTCTTATTCGGCAGACCGGTGAGCAGGTCGTGGTATGCCAGATGTTTGATCTCCTCTTCAAACCGCTTGCGGTCCGAGATGTCCCGGAAATAAATTTCGATCCCGTCGGTTCGGGGATATGCGTGCGTTTCATACCATTTGCCCGATATGATCGACTGGGATTCAAAATGGACCGGATGCCCTTTTTGGGTCGCTTTGTGAATCTGCATGTAAAACTCGCTGCCGACCGCCTGGGGATAGCGTTGCCAGCAGACCTTCCCGAGAACATCCTCGGCCCGGCCGAAAATTTTTTCCGCAACAGAGTTCATTTCCAGAAATTCCCAGCTGGTCCCCAGCTTCAGGTAACCATCGGTAATACTGGCAAGGGTGCTGTGCAATCGTTCGTTGGCCGCTTTCAGGGCGGTTTCAGCGCTTTTCCGGGCAGTTATGTCGTAGGCGATCACCGAAATACCGGAAATGGCGTTCCGATCGTCGCGTATCGGGGACAAGGCCCCCAGGATATTAAACAACCGACCGTCTTCGCCTCGCACAATCGTTTCGTAGGGCGCTACGCAAGCGCCCTTAGCGATCTTTTTCGAATGGGACGGTAAGGGATCTGTTTGTCCGGAAGCGACCAGAAAAGAATAGGGACGCCCGAGGGTCGTTTCGGCAGAATATCCATAGAGTTTTTCCGCACCCCGGTTCCAGGTCAGGATGATGCCGTCTAATGTCAGGCTGATGATGGCCACCTCTGAAGATTCCACGATGGAGGCCAGGCGGGATCTGGCGGCTTCGTATAGCTTCCGGTCGGCGATATTCAAAGCGGTTTCGGTGCATCGGGCGGGGTGTGGATGGACCTCGGAAAAAGCCCCGTCTCTACTTGCTTTTACCCGGTCTATGGTCCTTTTCAGATCGTTTTCGCGGCGCCGGCTCTTGCTGAACGCTGCTTCAAGGGCCTTCTTGCCTTCTTTCAAACGAAGAAGCTCACCTTTAAGGGCAGTTATCACCTCGAATTGGTCCTGGACAGCCATGATGACGTCCTGCTGTTGTATGGTTGCGTCTCTCGGAGGAGGAGCCTCGGGCATAAAACAGCTCATCCCCCCCGTCTGGCAGGAGGGGCCGCAAGCGAAAAATCATACCGGTGCTGCGGCAGAGTTATGATTAAAAATAGGCATGATCGGCATCTGCGGCAACCATCGATTCACAGGAGCTGGCTGTATGTCGCAAATGGCGTTTCATATACGCAAATGCTGCTGCGCCAAACGGTTCTACCTGAAAGTCCGGTGGAATATACCGTCTTTCCTTTATTGCCGTATGCGATGTCATGCGGTTATTTTTTAAACATCCCGGTGATTCGGGAAACGCGATTCGTCTGATTGGATCAAAACCGTCGGGCGAAGGATAAACAAACAAAAAAGAAGGAGGTATGCTCATGAAAACGATGAAACTGACCATTGCGGCGATGCTCGTGCTGCTCGCGTTCGTAGCGGGACAGGTATATGCGGGAATGGAGCAGGGTGCGGCGGCGGGGCAATCCCAGAGTTCACTTAAGGCAAGTGATATGATGGATAAGACCGTCAAAGATCAGCAGGGTCAGGAACTCGGGACGGTCCAGGATCTGTTTATCGGAGAGCAGGGACAGGTGGAGTATGTCATATTGGCTGTCTCTTATACACATCTCC
>JAGXHH010000204.1 GCA_024636355.1 Desulfobacteraceae bacterium
GCGAGGCCCCCTACGTCATCGTCATGGTGGAACTCGACGAAGGCCCCTGGATCATGGGCAACCTCTACGACATCGACCCGGCCCGCGCAAACATGGACCTGATCGGAAAACCGGTCACCCTCGGCGTGCGCATCTACCCGGGCGACAAGTATTCGGACGGCCCCTCGGCACGACCGGCGTTCCGGTTCGCAAATTAATTGATGGGGAAGCAGATCATCCGCTTCCTCCCAATTACATGCTTTTCGTCGTCCGTGACGCTTGCCCGGCTTTCATGCGAAGCAATTCTCATAAACAGCCAGATGAACTCCTGTAGTGTTAGGCATTGACATGTCCGTAACAACGAGATCGAACTGATCGGGTTTCGATTTAAACAGTTCCAGGGCTTCAATGCTGCTCGTCCTGGTGGTGACTGTATAACCTAACATTTTCAGTATTTTATCGGCGATATTCACTATGGGAAGTTCATCATCAACGACCAGAATGCTCTCCGCGCCGCCCGGTAATGCCTGGAGATGATTCCGGATTTCGATGTTCTCATTTGTCAGGGGAAGGTACACGGTAAACAGAGCGCCATTTCCATCGCGGTTTGCCACTGTGATTTCCCCTTGATGGCTCTTGACGATACCATGCACGGTGGCAAGCCCCATACCGGTGCCGTCGCCCACATCCTCAATTTCATCCTCTCGGGTGACGTCAGGCCGGTTGCCGACTTCTCAGCCACAGTCATCAGCCTGACCGGTTCCGCCGGAACCGACATCCGGCAGATCATCCGCATTTCGCCCGTTGCGGAAAACCGGTTCAGGATAACCGGCATTGCGCCGGAAGACGGGAAAAACCTGAAATACGAACTGATCGAGACCACTTCGGGCGAAGCCCCTGCATATGAATTGACGGTCTGCAACCTGAAGCAGGATAAAGGCTGGTACCGGGACAAATTCCATATCCTTACGGACAGCACGATTTCACCAGAAATCCTGATCCCCGTTTTAGGTTTAATCCGAGAACGACGGTAGTTGGTCATTTGCAGCAGAAACATTGAGTCATTATGATTTTCCAAGTCACCAGTGGCGCCCATGGGGCAGGGGTCACCCATTAAAGGGGTAGCACGTAGGTTGGCAATTCATTCATTTGACGAACCGGTCCAACAAAATATCTTCGACATTCCGTCGCGAATCTATGACAGATAGCACAAAAACAGTTGTATCTGATATTCTGTAAATAATTCGCCAGGGATGCAATATTATTTCGCGATAGAGGTGTATTCCTTGATCTTTCAACTCCGGTACAATCCTGCCACGATCAGGCAGGGTGTATAAGTCTGAAGTTTTTTGTTTAATCTTGCCTATTATCTGCAATGCATTGCCAGGGCTTTCAAGCGCTATGTAATCAATTATTTGCTTCAAATCACTTTGTGCAACTGCCGCCCATTTTACTTGGTATTTTTTGGTCATCTGCGACTGTCTTTCAACGCTCTTTCGATTTCATCAAAGACCTCATCCTGCGGTTTTGCTCGCCCCTCCCTAATATCGGCTTCCCCTTCTGAAATGAGTTTTAAGATACCGATGGCATTACGCATATTTTCATAACTTTGAGGATCTTGCAGAACAGCTCGTGGCTCACCGTTTTGGGTTATTATTACGGGCCGACGCGTTTCATTAATTTGATTAAGCAAATCGGCTGCCCGTGACTTTAAATAGGTGACTGGTTTGATATCACTTGTAATCTTCATATTTTTTATCCCCCTGTCCGAATAAAGTACCACATTCGGACCGAAAGTCAAGTTTGAATGCCAACGTGCCGCTGGGCAGCGGCAGTAACACGTAGGTTGGGCTGAGCTTGCGAAGCCCAACAAAAACAAATCCATAAAACAACAATTGGTTATCCGGAAAACTTCAGTTAATGATTTCTCTCGCAGAGCCGCAGAGGACGCGGAGAGCTCCTCTGCGCTCCCAGCGCCCTCTGCGAGAGGATATTCGATCTCCTTGGCACCAAAAAGTTAGGATTGCCAATCACTGGCGCGAACCGGATAACCAGAAATTACAATTTCCCGAACTTTTTAAGCATAAAATACGCGTTACCGGCGCGTGGCGATCTTCCGCGCATCCGAGCACACGCGTAATTTTTGATCATCTGCATCAGGAGTCCGGCACCGGCTCATAGGAATGGATGACGATCTCGAGCTGCTCCGGCATGCTGGGTGTTTCGTCGCCCACACCCACAAGAATAGCCACATCCGGGAACTTGAACGTCTCGCTTACCCCCACTGGAAGGTATTGGATTCTGGCTACCTGCTCGGCCGTTTTTTCACCGCTGGTGTTGAACCAGCTGCCGCGAATCCAATGTCGTTGCAATCCTTGCAGTATCCCGTGATCACGAGATCTTTGACATCCAGGGGGCCATTGTTCGTCACTTTCCCCCTCGGCGACGACCATCCAGGACATGTCGGAAAAATGATCGAGTTGAAACGTTTCTTCCGAGATCACCAGGTCAACCTTTGTCTGTGCTGTGGTTTTCGAATCGCTGCAGGACAACAGGCCCAAAAAAACAGAGGATGAGAGATGTGCACATGCATATTGTCAGGCGCCTGGCTTTCTTCATAATGATTCTTCTCCTTTCGAGCGTTCGAATTACTAAACAGTGTTTATCAGTACAAAAGAAAATTGCCGGTTCGACACCCTTAAGAAACAAGTTACAGGGCATTTCGACAATACGGGTGCATCGAACCGATTGTTTGCCACCAGCGTTTTTGAAGCCGAAGAATCAGGACGGCCGATAGAAAAATCCATGCCGCTTCCTCCGGCTTTTATGCATTGGGGTTGAGATTATTAGTATTACATTTAAATAAATGAGCATGTCAAATCTAATAATACTGTTTCCGAAGATCAGTAGAAATGGTGAGGAAAGATAAATGGAGTTAGCTATTGGGCTTCGTTTCACTCAGCCCAACCTACGGAATCAGCCCAACCTTCGGCCCTCCATACCCGGCACACTAAAAAAAGCCGAATTCTGTAATTTGCAGAATCCGGCTTTTTTGTTAAGGCAAACGGTTGCAAAATGCCAACCGCATTAGGTCATCAGTAAATCAGGCATTCCATCCCGGCTCAAAAGACGATCACCCCCCGAAAGAGACTTCCGGGATATCGATGACGGCCTTGCTGTTGGCTTCGATGGAGGTCATCTTGCCGAGGGTGATCGGCAGGATGGTCTGGATGAAGTATTCGGCGGACTTGACTTGGCCTTCATAGAAGGCAGCATTTTTGTTCTTGGCAACTTTTTCCGCCCGGGCATCTCCTTCGGCACCGCCGACGATCTTGGCCAGTTTGGGCGCGGCAACCGATGCGCGCCAGAGGAGCATCCATGCCATGATGATATCTCCCATGACGTCGAGGAACTGGGAGGCATGGGCAAAGGCCACCTTGAAATCCGGCGATGTGGCGGTTTTCCCCATGTGCATGGCGATACTGCCGAGCCGGTTAATGCTTTCTTCGAGCTGACCGGCCAGTCCGTCGAGTCCGTCGGCCTGTCTGGCCGCGGCAATCGTTTTCTGGATTTCGCCGAGCAGCTGCATGAAGACCGCGCCCTTTTTCATCCCCATTTTCCGGCCCAGCAGGTCCATGGCCTGGATGCCGTTGGTCCCCTCGTAGATGGAGTTGATTTTCGAATCGCGCATCAGGCGTTCCACCGGGTAATCCTTGGTGTACCCGTAGCCACCGTAGATCTGCATCGCCTCGACCGTGCACTGGAAACCCCGGTCGGTGCAGTAGGACTTTATGATCGGGGTCAACAGGCCGACGAGATCGTCCAGGGCGGTTTTTTCCTCCCCGGTTTCCGCGCACTCGATCCGGTCGAACAGGTAGGCCACGTAATAGACGAAGCTGCGCATGCCTTCCACGTGGGTCTTCATCCACATCAGCATCCGGCGGACATCCGGGTGGCGGATGATGGTCACCGGCTGGGCGTCCTTATTGAACATATCGGCCATGTCGCGCCCCTGGACCCGCTCTTTGGCATAATTGACGGCATACAGGTAGGCACACGAGGCGTTAAACAGCCCCAGGGCACCGACGCCGAGCCGGGCCTCGTTCATCATGTGGAACATCACCCGCATCCCCTTGTTTTCCTCACCCAGCAGCAGGCCCCGGCAATTTCCCTTGCCCCCGAAGGTCAGCTGGCAGGTCGGGCTGGCATGCAGGCCGAGCTTTTCTTCGATGCCGGTGCAGACCACGTCGTTGGCATCGCCCATGCTGCCGTCCTCGTTTACCCAGAATTTCGGGACGATAAACAGCGAAATGCCCTTCGTTCCCGCAGGCGCCCCCTCGATCCGGGCGAGCACCGGGTGGATGATGTTCTCGGTCAGGTCATGTTCGCCGGCGGTGATGAAAATTTTGTTGCCGGAAATCGAATAGGTGCCGTCGTCGTTCTTCTTGGCCGTGGTAATGAGATTGCCGACATCGGAGCCGGCTTCCGGTTCGGTCAGGACCATGGTGCCGCCCCACTGACCGGAATACATCTTGCCGAGAAACATCTCCTTCTGCTTTTCGGTGCCGAAAATTTCAACCATCTTGGCCGCCCCGTGAGTGGCGAACCCGAAGGCCCCGAAGGAAAAATCGGCCCCGACAATGTATTCGGCGGCCACCTGGGCGATGATGTGCGGCAGCCCCTGGCCGCCGATTTCCGGAGCCTCGGTCATGGCGATCCATTCGCCTTCCCGCAGCAGTTCATAGGGCCGGTGGAAACATTCCGGGACCGTGACCTGGTTGTTTTCAAATTTCAGCCCGATCTTGTCGCCTTCCTCGTTGACCGGCAGGATCTCCTTGATGGCAAAGTTGCGCGCCTCGTTGATGATCATGTCGAACATTTTCTTGTTCATGTCGCTGTAGCGCTTGTTTTTGGTCAGCGCCTCGATGTCGAACTGTTCATAAAGGACGAAATCGACATCCCTGCGATCTGCGATCTGTTGTGCCATGGCCGTTTCCTTTCGTTGCAAAGGGTTTTAATTATGATGGAATGGATAATTGTAAAACCGAATTGTAGTTAAAGAATAAAATCCGATATTAACGAAGATTTTCCAGAAAAGTCAACGTAAACGTTAAGTTTCAGAATGCATCGGATCTCCTGAACTCGGGCGGGGAAAATTGTGAGTTGCGGATTGTCAATGACAGGAGCGGGCTGGAGCGAACCACATAAAAAAAACGGGGGGCGCAAGCGCCCCCCGTTTGATGTTTCAGGAACTACATTCTCGTGCTATTTCCGGAGGAAACCTGACAGCGGGTTCCTTGATTCGGAAATGGTTTTCTGCCCGTCTTTTCCGGTTTCGGCGGAGTCGAATCCAAGCGCCATGATTTGAGTTTCCTGCCAATTATCCGATTCCACACCTACCATGAAAATCACATTGCTGTTGGTGTAGGGATCCTGGCCGCTCAGGTAAATGGTAACCAGCTGTTCGAATCCACTTACGCTATCGAAATCAGAGGCTTCCACATCGATCCTGGAATTTCCGATTGCAGCCCGATCCACCCAAGGGTTGATGGCAGGCGGCAGCTGCGGGAGGGTCCAGCTGGTATTTTCCCCGGAAAGGACGGCTTCCCATTCAACCTGAATATCATTCTCCTCGTCGTAATAATTTCCGTAAGGCGTAATAAGATCCGGGGCCATGGTTCCGTCGCTCATCTGCCAGGCAAATACCCCGTCCGCGTATGTGAAACTGGTGAACTGCCGGTCCGGGAATTCCATTGTCAATTCCGTGCCGAGGGTATTAAACCGCTTAAGCGCTATCTGGTAGTTGCCATTTTCTTCAAAGACAGACGACTGCGCCATATAAGAATCGACCGGGAATTCGGTTGGAAGGGATATGTTTCCAATGGATGCCCGGGTGTCGGAAGAGTCAGAACCCAGGCTGAAAAACATATTCTCTCGTATTCCCATAACAGAAATTGATTCAACCAAGGCATCATTATCGGTTCCCTGGTAGACCGTGCTCCACTCGACTGCTGCCGGTATTTTGCCCATTGGAACCGTATAGGTGTTGCCATCTACCAAGGTGGCGTCTGTGAGGAATCCATATTCCACCAGACCATTCTGCTGGCTCCAACCAGAGGCCAGGATACTGATCTTGCCGTTGGATACCTGTGAGGAATAGACGGGAACATTTTGAAAATTGGTTTTATCCCATGCCTGCCCCCAGAACGGGGATATCATTGCCCAATCGATTGCTGCCGGCACAATACCATTTTCCCAATCCAACGCCACGTTAATTTCATAATCCGGTGTAGCGTGATAATCGAATTCATCATCATCTACAGCATCGTCGATATAGTATACATGATCACCTGCGGGAATACCGGCAATCGTAAAGAGCTCCCGAACTGTTGCCGCTTCATAATAGGCTTCATTGCCCGGATACTCATGAGCGATCGTAAGGGTCGCCGTTTGCCGGCCAATATCACCGAAATCGGCTATACCGTCAGCAAGGGTCTTCACGTACTTTTCCACGCTCAGATTATTGGTTCCGTGCAGAACCACATAGACGTTGGGGACCACGGTATTGCTTACGGGGTCATTTTTAATGGTAACTTTCAGGGCGGTCCCGCCGACAGATCCGCCATAGCTGATCGTTCGGGTGGTCGTGGTTTTTGCGCCCTTGGCATCCGCAACCGTCAAGGTAATAATGGCAGAGCCGTTACCTGCCGGCGCCGCCCAGGTGAATTTGGCGCCGGTCCCGGTTTTCGGGGAACCGGTTGTGGCGGTCCATGCATACGTGAGTTCATCGTCGTCCGGATCCGCGGCAATTGCCTGTAAAACAACGCTTTTGCCAGATTCAACAAGGCCATCCGGCGTAACTGTGACACTGGAGATTATCGGCGTCCGGTTGGCCATTTCGAAATCGACAATGACCGGAGTTGCTCCCACGGATACCGCCTGACTCCCTGCACCACGGACAAACAGCGTCAGATTGCCCCGGGGGACCTTCATTTTATACTTGCCCATATCGTTGGTTTCCGCCGTGACACCGACATCCGAATAGACTTTGACATCAGCCACAGGGGTGCTGCTTTCCGCGTAAATAACCGTTCCCGTGATCTCCCCATCGTAACTGAGGCAAAGCGGATCGGTCAGGGTCGTGGTGGTGCCTGATTTGTCGATCGTGCTTCCCTGTTCATAGGGAACGAAAACCTCGTTATCCACGTTCCCCTCGGCGGGATCGGCCGCGCCATTTACAAGGTACTGCGCCCTGATTGCCCCTTTTTCAGCCCAGAGGGTCACGCGTTCCGGATTATTGTCATCCTTGGAAATCTTGACATTCAAGCAGGCCAGTCC
>JAGXHH010000205.1 GCA_024636355.1 Desulfobacteraceae bacterium
GCTCCCACAGGTCGATATCGTCCGGCGAAATGCCGTCGACCCGCGCCAGGCAGAACCACTTCATATCGAGTTTTTCCGAAATCATCCGCCGACAGAACCGGCGGACATGTTCGGGGTCGAGGCTGAAGCAGTCATCGGCGATCCAGAGACCTTCGTATCCGCGCCGCTTGATGTCCGCGATCTCTTCGAAAATGCTGTCCATGGAACGGCGCCGCAGCGTATTGCCGTAAACCGGCTTGGAGCAGAAATCGCAGTGATACGGGCAGCCGAACGTGGTCATGATCCCGGCCAGGGAAAAGCCCTCCGCCTCCCGCCAGAACGCCTGGTAGGCTGCGTGCGGGTAATCGCTGCGATCCGGTATCGGCAGCCGGTGGATGGCGGCTTCATCGGACTGCCGGCAGTCCGATGATACGATTTCGCCTCCCGGGCGCAAATGGTAAAGCCCCGGGTACCGCATCGGCTTATCGACCAGATGCGCAACGCCGCCGGATTCAAGGTAATCGGCGCAGAAATCGGGAAACGATTCGGAGGCTTCCCCCCGGAAAACGAAATCAAACGCGGATGCAAACTGTTCCGGCCAAAGGGTGGGAAGCGGACCGCCGCAGACCCGCAACGCGTCGGGCAGGCGTTTTTTTACGATGTCGGCAAGCTCGACAGCATTTGCCGACATCGAGAGCATGATGTAGATGCCGACAATTTTGGGCCGGGCGGCGGTAATTGCGGCGACCGCGTCTTTTTTTTCCAGGAACGTGCAATCGACCACCCGGACGGTCAATCCCTTCCGGCGCAGCAAGGCCGCAAGTTGGGCGATTCCCAGGGGATGAAACAGCATGGCCTTGGCGGCATGGGTATAGTAGTACGGGTAGACCAGCACGACATCGGCTGCTGCATCGCAGACGGTTGGACCTACCGGATTAACGGCTCGATGGGAAGGGATCATGGTGGCAGCTTTCCTTTTTTTATTATTACGTTTCGAGCAATGTTTTAAATCTAAGCCCGACGGCCCCGGTTTTCAAATCTTGCGATCGACGCGGGTATCGGGTATGGTGCGGATGTTTTGAGAGACGACTCCACATGAAATACTACGAAAGGGACCGCCATGCCGCCGCTTCTTTCCTACTGGGCCGGGAAAACCGCATTTGAAAAAATAAAAGCATCGGGTCTTACACCTGATGACGTTTCCGTCATGCCCGGCGCGGCCGGGGGGCCGAAATGGCTGGTGTTAAACGGGCTGGACCGCGCCATCTTCTCTTCGTGGCTGCAGCCGCGAAAAACACCGTTATTCCTGATCGGCTCTTCCATAGCGGCATGGCGGTTCGCCACGGTTTCCCACAATGACCCGCTTGCCGCGCTTGATCGCTTCGAGGAGGCCTACCTGCGGCAATCCTATGAGGAAAGCCCCTCGCCGGCGGCGGTCAACCGGGAAGTGGAAAAGGTCCTGGTCCGGTTGATGGCTGAAAACGGCCCGGCCGAGATCCTGTCCCACCCGTTTTTCCGGCTCAATATCATGGCGGTCCGGTGCCGGGGACTGACCGGCAGCGACCGGAAATCCCTGCTGGTGCTTGGGCTGGTAACGGCCGTGCTGGCCAATGCCATGTCGCGAACAGGCCTGAAACTCTTTTTCGAAAGAACCCTATTTTACGATCCCCGTGACATTCCCCCGTTTTTCGGCATGAATGAATTTCCGATCCACCGGGTCCCGCTGAATTCTGAAAACATCTGCCCCGCCATGATGGCATCCGGGTCAATTCCGATGATCATGCCTGGAGTATCGGCCATCCCGGGGGCGCCGGCCGGCGTCTACCGGGACGGCGGCATCATCGACTACCACATGAACATCCCGTTTAATCAAAACAGCGGGATCGTCCTGTTTCCCCATTATGCCGAAAGGATCGTTCCCGGGTGGCTCGACAAACAGCTGCCCTGGCGGAAAGCGAACGAATCCAGCACGGATGACGTACTGATGGTCGCACCTACGCAGGCGTTTATCGATCGCCTGCCCCATCAAAAAATCCCGGATCGGAACGACTTTTTCGAATTCAAGGACCGCGACACGGAGCGCGTCGCCTATTGGCGGCAGGTGGTCGATTCCAGCCGGCAACTGGCCGACGAGTTCATGGACGCCGTGGAGACCGGAAAAATCCGGGAACGGATACGACCGATTGCAGAATTGATCCACCGCCGGTAAACGCTCACCTCGGTGTCCGCCCTTGATTCTGTAGGTCGGGATTCACATCCCGACGCCCGCTCCCACGAGGGCAACGGCTTTACTCGGGAAACGAACACCCCAAACAAAACCTAAACCAACCAGCAATTCTCGGTGAACGCCGAAAGGCTCTGTAGGAGCGGGCCATGCCCGCGGTGGCGGATGCATTTTCGCGGGCATGGCCCGCTCCTACCTGGTCACCGTTAATCACAGACTCATTTCACCGAGAATTGCTGTAAACCAACCCCAAACCCAAAACCCCGGATTCACACTCGGGGCTCTCCTGTCGGGTATGGAAACCCGACCTACGGTTCTCGGTTTCAAAACCTTTTTTACAGCCGCGGCAAAATCTTACGCCATTGTTTCCGGAAGCCAAGCATGGAGAGGTAAATGCAATTGTCCGGATATTGCCGGTGCAGCTGCCGCAGGTTGTCTTCGGGGTGGTATGGTGGGAGGGTGTTTTCAGGCGGTTTACGGATGCTCCTGAAAAGGAGGTCCATATTCTTCGACATCCAGGCTTCGATTACTACGGGAACGCCGAATTTCAGAATTCCGTCTACGTTTTGGTCCGGAGCAAGTACCGGCTGGGTGACAACGAATTTTGCACCCGCATCGATTTTTTTCATCAGCCGGTTTGTTTCAAACGGCATTGGATTGTACTGGTTGAAGGCACAGCCGGTGACGAACGCGTCCGGATACTGCCGGTTAATGTAGCCGAGCAGATCAATCGAAGTCGCCACGTTGCCGTCCCCTCCGATACTTGCCGGATCGAGTTTTTCCAGCAGCGGCCCGCCGTCGCCCCGGACGACGATCAACTGCCGGATCCCGAAAGTTTCCGCTCTGTGCAGGAGCCTGTCGAGCGCATCTTTTTCATGAAAGGTATTCAGGTTCATGACGATTTTATCGGGCGGCACCGGCAGTACCGATTTTTCAATCATGTCGATCAGAGATTCACGCCGCTGTCCCATCGGATTGTCCGGCACCGAAAGGCCGAACCCCTGGTCCAGAATCCGGTAATACCGTTCAGCAAACAAATGCAATTGTTCCATGGATATTGCCGGTTCGATACGCTTCGGAGTCAGCATTTCAACCAGGTACGGGAAATCGAACATGGGGGGGCCTCCTGATAGATAAAGCATAGAATCCAGAATCCAGGAGCCAGAAGGGGTGGGGACGTCGCTTCGCTCCGGCCTTAAAAGACAGTGAGCCGAAGGCGAATGCCTTTATTCTGGATTCTGGATTCTGGCTTCTGGATTCTATCTTCTGTTTTTTTTATCCCATCCTGTAATACGCCAGCTTCCTCGCATTCGGCCTGAATTTTTCAAGCAGGTTTTCGCGTTCGGTTTCGGTCAACGGTGTCGAAGATTGGCCCATTCGGGCAAGGACTTCGACTTCCGTCGGATTGGAGCACCCGACAATGGCAACCGTGATCCCCTGGTCCAGGGCATATCGTATCAGCAGGTCCGCCGTGACTTCCAGCCGGGGGACGATGAAATAGCCGGCGCCCATGATTTTCATGCCGATGACCGCCATTCCGCGCTCTTTTGCCGCCGGAAGGGTTTGGGTCAGGAATCCGCCAAGGACGCCTTCGGCCGGGTTGACCGGCATCATCACGGAATCGACCGGCAACGTTTCTACCGCCCGGGTCAGGATGGCCGGATCACTGTGACCGGTGACCCCGATGAACCGGACCTTGCCTTCTTTTTTAGCCGCAACGAACGCCTCGATGGCGCCGCCCGGCCCCCCGATCTGCGCCAGATCGTCTGCGGTGCGGATATCGTGGATCTGCCACAGGTCCAGGTAATCGACATTGAGCCGGCTCAATGTTTCTTCAAGATCCTTTTCGGCGCCCTTCCGATTCCGGCTGGCCGATTTGCTCGCCTGAAAAATTCCGGCACGCAGTTCAGGAGATTCCTTCCAGACACTGCCCAGGTAGCGTTCACTGTCGGCATAGACCCGGGCGGAATCAAAATACGTAATCCCCCTTGAAATGGCTTCGCGGACGACCTCCCGTGCACCTTCTTTTTTACCGGTAGTTCGGAGGACCCCTTCACCCCCGAGCCCGACGCAGGTCACCGCCGCTTCGGCCCTGCCGAATGTATTTGTCTTGATCGGCGCCTCTTCCATATGAATTTATCCTCCCATTTCCCCATATCTCTATGTGTTCTACTCCCAACCTAATACTGAACCTGCCGTCTTCCCAGCACCCGAATACAATTTACAATTTGTAACGGTTAAATACAGGATAGACCCTATTCATCCCCCGGTCATAAAGACGTATGGTTAAAAATTAAACAAACCAGGTAAACGGAGGCATGTCATGACAGACGGGAAAAAAAAGGGAAGGCCCCGGATATTGTTTTTTGATTTGAACGAGACCCTTCTCGACCTTTCGGAAGTGAGGGAATCGGTGAAAAATGCGTTCGAGGGCAGAAACGAACTGGTGCCGCTCTGGTTTTCATCCCTGCTCCACTATTCCCTCGTGGCAACGGTTGCGGGCCAGTTCAAGCCGTTCGATGAAATAGGGATTTCCGCCATGATGATGGTGGCACGGAGCAACGGGCTTGATCTGTCTGAAGACCGGGCCCGGGAAGCGATCCAGCCTATCATGTCGGCGCCCCCGCACCCGGATGCGCTCCCGGCCTTAAAGCGCCTGAAGGATGCGGAATTCCAGATCGGCCTGCTGACCAATTCATTTCAAAAAGTGATGGAGCGTCAACTGGAAAACGCCGGTCTTGCGGGAATGTTTCACATTAACCTGAGCGTCGAGGAAGCCGGAATTTACAAACCCCACCGGGATATCTACGGATGGGCTGCGAGCCGGGTGGGAAAATGGCCGGATGCCTGCATGATGATAGCGGCCCACGGCTGGGATGTGGCCGGTGCGCTCTGGAACGGCATGCGGGCCGCATTTGTGGCACGACCCGGTCAGGAGCTTTATCCCCTCGCACCCGTGCCGGAGATCGTGGAACCGGATCTGGAAGGCGTGGCCAACCGGCTGATCGAGATGGGGGAATAAGGGCAGGAGCCAGAATCCAGGAGCCAGAATCCAGAAGTTAAGAACCTTCCAAACTCCGTGATGAAGAACTTTTCCGAATTATGCA
>JAGXHH010000206.1 GCA_024636355.1 Desulfobacteraceae bacterium
ATCAGGTCATGCAGCAGGGGGTGTATATCAGTGATATGTTCATGGGCTTCCGACAGGAGCCGCATTTCATTATTGCCGTAGCCCGTTCGGAGGGCAACGAGAAATGGATACTGCGGGCCACAATCAATACGAACGTGTTCCGATCGCTTGTGGAAAATGTGCGCATCGGAGAAACCGGCGAGGTTTACCTCATCAGCAGGGAAGGGTTGTTCCAGACAAACTCCCGTTTCGGCGGGGCGATCATGGAAAAAGCGCTTGTAAGCACGGAATCATTTGAAGAACCGGTCATGGTCACCGCCTACGACGGGGATGCACCGGATGCATTTTCCGGTCAGATTGTCGGTAAATCCTGGCTGTCGCAGCCCGATTGGCTCCTTGTCATCAAGCAGGACGCGGCCGAAGCGTTTGCGGAAATGAATCACGCACGGACGGTAAACCTTATTTTTCTTCACATCAGCGCGTTGAGCATCCTGGTGGCGGCCGTATTTATTACGCGCTACATGGTCGGGATTATCCGGAGGCGCGATACGCAGGCAGCCCAGCTAAACACCCAGCTCATGCAGGCCAGCAAGCTGGCTTCCATCGGTGAGCTGTCTGCCGGCGTGGCCCACGAGATCAATAATCCGGTGGCCATCATCATGACCGAGCGGCAGCTGCTACTCGACCAGTTTAAAAAAACCGTAGTCGAGGATACGGAATTTACGACGCAGTTTTTTGGATCCATGGATCAAATCGCAATACAGGCCCAGCGATGCAAGCGCATCACGCACAACCTGCTTCGATTTTCCAGGCGCACCCGCTCGTTGATTGAACCGATCGATCTGAACGGTTTTATCTGCGAAGTGGTCGAGCTTATGGAACGGGAGGCAAAAACCAGCGGTATCAAATTTCTGGCGGAACTCGACCAGCGGCTTCCCGCCATTGAATCGGACCCGTCCCAACTGCAGCAGGTCTTTCTGAATCTGATCACCAATGCCATAGATGCCCACGAAGGCAAATCGTACGGTTCAATCCGAATCGCGACGAATTTCGATGAAACGGCCGGCGGGGTATTTATTACCATAGCGGATACCGGTTCGGGAATTGCAAAAAAGGATCTCGATCGTATTTTCGACCCCTTCTTTACGACAAAGCCGGTAGGCAAGGGGACCGGTCTCGGACTTTCGATATGTTACAGCATTATCAAAACGCTCGGGGGAAATATCACGGTTCGCAGCGAACCCGGAGAGGGTACCGAATTCGTCATTTTTCTTCCGATGGAAATGCCGAAAATGGAGGCTGAAACAGGTCATGATAATCAACCCAAAACAAATAAAGCAGCATAAGGAGGCAAACATGAAAGGCAGTCGAATATTGCTGGTCGATGACGAGACCGTTTTCACGACCAATGTGTCGAAGCTTTTAACCAGCCGGGGCTATCGCGTCACGGCGGTAAACAGCGGGGACGCCGCTATTCAGGAACTGGAAAATGGTGATTTCGACGTGGTCGTGCTCGATCTGAAGATGCCGGGCATGGATGGGCTCACCACATTGAAGGAAATCAAGAAACTGGACCTGTTTACCCAGACACTGATCCTGACCGGGCATGGTTCCATTGATACGGCGCTCGAAGCGGTCAAACTCGGGGCGTACGATTACCTTACCAAGCCGTGTGAGATCAATGAACTGGTCGAAAAAATCGAGGGCGCCTGGCAAAAAAAGGACCAGGGCGTAAAAGAAGAGCTTCAGGAGAATATCCAGAAGATGGTTGAATCACCTTCATCGGTTTTTGATCTGTATCCGAAGCACAAGAAGAAATGACCCGGCATACACAGAGCGGCATCGGTTGATAAGCGAATGGCTTGTCAGGTGAATACTATATCCCAAAAGGAGATCTCATATGAGGAACGTTTTGCTTCGAGGTTTACAACTGGCAATCGGGACGGCACTAACCGTCTGTCTTATCACGGTCGCGGTGCCCGATGCAGAGGCCGCAGGGGTCAGAACCATCGACGGCGACAAGTGGGTGGAAGTCGGGGGGCACATCCAGATGCAATACCATCGCGTCGACCCGGACCAAGGAGATGAAACGGATGAACTTTTATTCAGACGCTTGCGGCCGTATATCGAGGGGAGTTTTTACCCGGACTGGAGGGGCAGAATCCAGTTTGAATTCGACAAAGCCAAGGATGAAAACGAAATGTCCTTACTTGATGTGTATGTGGCATACGAGGGATTCGAGCAGGTGACCCTCCTGGCCGGTAATGCCTTCACGCCGTTTTCAAGGGAACAGCTGACCTCCTCGAAGCGGCAGCAGCTGGTCGAACGCACTTTTGTGGGGGATCGCAATTACGGGGTGCCCGGCCGGAACCTCGGCCTGCATGCTTCCGGCGGCCTTGTGGAAAAAAAGATCGGATGGGCCGTTTCGGCTGTCCAGAGCAGCATCGATCCGGATACGGATGTTCTCGATTTCGATACGCAGATCAACACCAATTCCGATTTTAATGAAGGATGGCTGTTCGGCGGCCGTCTGGATTTCCATCCCCTGGGATATATGAGTTTCGCCCAGGGCGATTTTAAAAAAGAGCCCCGGGCGACCATCAGCCTGGCGGCATTTACCTGGAACAACGATGATGACAACAACACCTACACCGATCCGGCTACCGGCTTGACAAGCAACCCGGGTGACGACCAGCAGGATGTGGATGCCGTCACCGGATTCGAGGTGAGCGGCGCGATCCGCGGCTACGGTATATCCATCGATGCCGAGTACAACCGGTTCGACTCTGAACTGGCCGATGATACGCTCACCACAGGCCTTTACGAAGACGGTGAGACCACGCTGGAAACCTTGGCCATTGAAGGCGGTTACATGTTTCCGAACAACAGGTTCGAGCTGGTCGCCGGCTACCAGGTCCTGGATGCGGACAATTATGATGAGCAGTGGACCCGCACTTCGGTGGGCGCCAACTATTTTTTCACCCGGAATTACGATGTCGAACTGCAGGTGACCTATCGCATCGGTGAAAACCTCAACGGCGTCGACGGCAATGATGCAGACGAGATTTTCGTGCAGATGCAGTATATCTTCTAAATCATTCACCACCTTCTCTTTCATGGCGTCGACCCTTAGGGGCCGGCGCCATGAAAGACCTTTCGTGAAAGGAGGTCTTGTGGCAAAAAATTTTCAAATCCGGCAGCACCGGAACAGCGACAACCTCCATCTGAAACTCTTCGGCGTTTTCGACGCTACATCGGCTTTGGAACTGATCCACACAATCGAAGCAAATGCCGGCGATTCCGGTAAAGTGTTTGTACATACCTGCTCCCTTTCCGATATCAAGCCGTTTGGCCAGTGCCTTTTCCGGAAACGGATGGCCGGGAAAATCGGAAAGAATCTCGTGATTACGGGGCGGTTCAGTGAACAGATGGGCCCTTTGGAAAAGATGCGGTAGGAAAGGTAGCGCCATCCGGAAATGTTTTACTAGGAGGTGCCGTTGGTAAAATCAGATCGGGTTCGGCACTTTTTATTTAAAATTCTCTTGTCCGACAGACAAGTTCGCGACATTGAGATCTATAGCGGTTCCATCTCCATCGGGGGGCGCGAGTTAGGGTATTCAATTGTTTACGACATTACAGAGCGCAAGCAGGTCGACAAGGCGCTGCAGGTGCTAAATGAACAGTTGGAGCAGGCGGTTTCCGACCGCACCCGTTGGGTCGAGTCCCGGGCAGAACAACTTCGGCCCCTGGCAGCGGAGCTGATCCGGATTACGGAGCGGGCACGGCAGCGAGCAGCTCCGTTGCTGCGTGAAGATCTGCAGCAGCTCATGGACAGCGCCAGGGTGTGCTTGCAGACCGGCTTTCGATTCATCTCTATTCAGTGTTTCCGGAAAGCAAAAAATCTTTACATGTTGGAAAAAAAATCGCCGTCCTTTTCTTCTGTTTGAATCGCCCCATGCTGCCAGATTCCCTTTAAGACAGTGCCTGTCCGAATGGCATGTAAATTGCTATTCAGTAATGTAAAATAATCTTTCTGCAGGTGGTTTTCTTAAACCGGGCGCGGGGCCCGATAAAAAAATGCAAATAAGGGAACAGGAGGAAATGCCATGAAAGCAATAAGAACAATCCTTATCGTTATGATCGGTTTTGTCGCACTGACCTTTACGGCAGGCCCGGCGTTTTCGGCTGCGGCAAAACCGCTGGAATTCGCCTGTTCGCCGCAGATTTACGAAGCCTTTGGTCCGGAATTGATCTCCTCCTTTACTGAAAAGACCGGTATCCCGGTAAATCTGGTCGTGGAAGCCTCGCCGCAAGCCATAAAGAGTGTGGAGAATGAATTTGCGGACCTGGCGGCTTCGACGGCCCGTCTTTACTCCCAGCACCAGCGGTATGGCTATTTTGAAAAGGTTTTCGCCAAAGACCCGATGGTTGTGTTTACCAATAAAAATAACAAGACGAAATCCTTGTCCAAAACCGAGATCCAGAAAATCTTCAGCGGAGAAGTCAATAACTGGAAAGAGGTAGGAGGGGGCGACAATGTCATCGTGACAATCGTTCCTGACAAGAACGCCGGCGCCTATCAGAATTTCAAATCTTTGTTCATGGAGGGACGGCAAATACAATACGATTTCATGTCGCAGAAATCGACCATGGTAGAAGAAGCCGCGAAGCGGTTCCCGTACGTCATTTCCTTTATCACCCGGGCAGCGGTAGCCAACGAGCCGGAACTTAAAATGCTGCGCGTGGACGATGTTTCCCCGGACGATTCCAAATACCCCTATTACCTCACATTTTCATTCGTGAGCAAGGGAAACCCGGCCGGTGCGGCAGCCGAATTCATCAATTACGTCACTAAGGGCGAGGGAAAGGAGATGCTGCAGAAAAAAAAGATCATCATGCTGACCGATGACTGATCTGTAGCCGTCTATCCACTCTGCGCAAAAAAACAGAGACGAAAGGCACAAATCGGGCGGACACTCAATTACAGGATCGCTTGCAGTGGCGGAACGGCGTGTCCGCCCTTTCTGTTTGCAAATCACTGTCGTTAACTCAGGTCATTAAAATCTCAGTTTCTGAATTTTCCTGATATCCACATTCTTTTAATTTGCCCGAACGATTTTCCCCGCCCTGCACCCGCCCTTACCCCAGTGCACCAGGCGACCGGTATTCCCATCATTCCTGAGCGCAAAATCGGATCTTCCTTGTCCTGCGCCAATGTAAACAAATTGAAAATATTGATGTAATGTGTTTTGTTTTTTCAGACTGTGATTTTACACCGATGGTCACACGCGCCCTTGCTGAAGGTAAGGTTGTACTGGGTTTTGGCGAGCGCAAAACCCCCGAACCCTTTGTTAATGCTTGTTCTAATTTTTATTTTTAGATCAAGACACAAAACAAAATGGACCAGAACAAACACAATCAAAAAATATTAAATCTGATACAAAACTAATAAGCCTTCTTCGACAAGCAATTGATTCAACAGAAGAGGAAAATGGATGGGCTTCTCTGGGTGGTGTGGGTTCACATATATCAAACAAAACCTCTTTTGATACAAGAAACTATGGTTATAGAAATTTAAGCAGTCTCATCAAAGCAATTGACTTATTTGAACTAAAAAGGGGGCCAGGGAATTCATACCTGGTTAGAGACAAACGAAAGAAAAATATCAACTTAACAAAAGATTGAACTGATGTTAGCTGTCACGAAGTGTTGCTTAAATCACAAATCAAGGTTTGATAACCATATAAAGGGGTTGGGGGTAACTTTCGGCTGATCTTGAAGGACGCTGTCCCCCAAACCCCCTGGGATTTATCGCTTTGGGACGGCCGGATGGATTGAAAAGGAGAGGCCACCAATTGCAGTGGCAGCCTCTCCCATCCGTATCGTCACCTGCGCCGGCGCTCGGGTTGCTTCCCAGCATTGCCCTATCCTCCGAGCAGGTATAGTAAAAGTAATCTGAAAAATCCTATCCAGGCAAGGAAAAAATGACACCTCCCTAACTATGGCAAAAATGCTATAGTACCAATAAAACTAAACTTATTTGGATTTAGGAGGTGTCAAATGCAACTGTACGCTGGAATTGATCTACATTCAAGCAACAATTATCTTGGCATCATCAATACTGACAATAAACGTATATTTGGAAAACGCTTGCCCAATTGTATTGAGACGGTTCGTTTGGCCCTTGAACCATTTCGCCAAAAGCTCGCAGGTATTGCGGTGGAATCAACTTATAACTGGTACTGGCTTGTCGATGGCCTTCAAAGCGATGGCTATAAAATGCACCTGGCCAATCCATCAGCCATCCAACAGTATGAAGGGTTAAAGCATACCGATGACAAATGGGATTCTTTCTGGCTGGCGCACATGCTCAATCTGGGTATTTTGCCGCAAGGATACATCTATCCCCGGGAAAGACGGCCAATACGAGATCTGATGCGCAGAAGGTTGACGTTCGTAAACCAACGCACGTCACATATCCTCAGCCTGCAAAGTATGTTCACCAGACACCTGGCGCTCCAATTGAACGCTAATGAAATAAAGAAGCTAAAACCAAATGACATAGACAAGCTGTTAAATGATCCTTTTTCCGCATTGGCGGCAAAAAACAATGTCTGCACCATTGCGTTTCTGGGAACTAAAATAAAACAGATGGAAAAAGCAATCCTTGAAACGACGAAGCTCGATAAGCAATTTGAAGTCATCACCAGCATTCCTGGGGTCGGCAAGGTACTTGGATTGACAGTCATGCTTGAAGGTGATGATTTCAGTCGTTTTCCCGGACCCGGCAATTACGCGTCATATTGCCGCTGTGTCAAAAGCGAAAAGATTTCCAACAAAAAGAAAAAAGGACAGGGCAACCGTAAAAACGGCAACAAGTATCTGGCCTGGGCATATGTGGAAGCAGCGCACATGATCATTCGGTTTTGTCCGGAAGCAAACCGGTTCTATCAACGTAAAAAGGCTAAAACCAATGGGGCTGTGGCAACAAAGGCGTTAGCCAACAAATTGGCGAGGGCAACTTTTTGCATGATGAGGGACCAGACGGAATTTGACGTGGAAAAAATATTCCAGTGATCGGTTTGGATCCGGCGGTGAACCAGCGTAGGGGTTGGTCGTAAGAGGCCACCAGATTTGATTGGAAACCGCCGGATTCCATACTCTTAAAGAACGTTTTCCAACTGATTCGCCTATGTCGTGAGCCACCCAGGGGTTGGCTAAAAACCATCAGAATTGAAATAAACCGTTGGACGCGGCATGGCACCGATAGTTTTCTGGGGTCTGAAATGACCAAGGGCATGTTCAATTACTTTTTTCAAAGAACAATGCCTAAATCCTGATGGGTGACTGGAGCGGATCATTTCCGCAACCGAAATAGTCGAAAAATCGGGCGCGAGTCGGCCAGGAATCACGTAACTAAGCAGCCAAGCAAAAACAGTCATTTTTTTGTATCAGGAGAGGTGTTTTTTTTCTTGACTACCCCTTTAATGGGTGACTACCCCTTTAATGGGTGACCCTTTTCCAGTCATTCTCGGATGTAGCCGAAAACGGGGATCAGGATTTCGGGTGAAATCGTGCTGTCCGTAAGGATGTGGAATTTGTCCCGGTACCAGCCTTTATCCGGCTTCAGGTTGAAGACCGTTAATTCATATGCCGGGGCTTCGCCTGAAGTGGTCTCGATCAGTTCGTATTTCAGGTTCCTCCCGTCTTCCGGCGCAATGCCGGTTATCCTGAACCGGTTTTCCGCAACGGGCGAAATGCGGATGATCTGCCGGATTTCGGTTCCGGCCGAACCGGTCAGGCGGATGACCGAGGCCGACAGGTCGGCAACCGGCCGGACGTCACCCGAGAGGATGAAATTGATTTCCGGGGTTCGGGCGTCATTGGTATAAACGGTAACCGTTTTGGAAATATGGGAATTTCCCTCGCCCATAGTATCGATTTTAATCTCGACTTCCCCCTTGCTGCCGGGGGCAATCTCTTCCGGGTAGGAAACCGCCGTACACCCGCAGTCGGTCTCGACTTTGTTCAGGGCAAGGGGGGCTTCGCCGTTGTTGAGAATCGTGAAATCATGGGTTACGGTCTGTCCTTCAAAAACAGCAGAAAATGCATATCGGCTCGTCGGCACGTCAACCTGCGATAACATTGCTGTTTCGGCAAGTGCAGTACAATGTTTGCCGGTTGAAAACAGGACAGGGACGAACCCGGAAAGAATGAACAGAAGGTATACAAACCGCAGCCCGGCTTTACGAATTGCGTCCATAGATCCGCGGCCTCTTGAAACGGAAGAAGTCTTCATTTTCCTCGCGTTCGATAGTGTTTGCCTCATCCTTGAAATACTTTACCCGGAGATCCTTCAGCTTTTCTTCCAGCTCCGCGCCGGTCAATTGAGACGCGACAGCATCCCGCTCCTCCATGTAGCTCAAACCGTTTTCCCACCGCCGGTTCCGTTCCGCGTCCAATGTTTCCAGGTTTTCGATCTCCTGTTCCGAAAAACCCATATCCCTTCGGATCTGGTTGATTTTGAACTGGCGCTGTTCCGGCGGCATTTCCTTTAGTTCATCCTGCACCGATTCGATGCTGAGAAAAATTTTCGCCAGCATGAACTGCTGATCCAGAATGTAGGCATCGGGTGAATCCTCATAAGTTTTACGGAGTTCATCCTGGAACACATCGAGCTTTTCCTCGACGGTCGTATCACGCGACTCGGCGAGAACGGTCATGGTATCCTGCATGGCTGCGGTTCGGGCCTCGGAGGCGAGCAGTTCCCCGGTCCAGATCTTATCCGCGTCTTCGCCGAAAAGCGCATGACGCTTTTCCCACAGCGCCGCCCGTCGTTCAAGGTTGCTCATTCGTGCAAGGGACCCTTCGTTGTCGGCCAGCCAGCGCTGGAATGCTTCCAGCTTATCGAGGGTGGCGATAATGGCGTCGGCATATTCCGGGAAGGCACGTTCTATGATCCGGCGGAACCGGGCCGGCCCCTCATCTCCGGGGAAAAGAGAAATGATATGTTTTTTGACGTCCAGAAGACCCGCCTGGGTGACGACATCGGATATCATCTTGCCGTATTTCCGTTGCAATTCTTTCACGAGCCGGTCTTCGAGCATATCCCCCCTTTCTTCCGGGGACTGGGGCGCCATCGATGCCGCACCGGTTATATCGGACGGTTCAGGGGTGTGCGCGGATTGGATGATGTTTGTCGGTAAAGCGGTCATATTTTGTTCTTCGTCGGAAAGGACGAAAACGGCCAGGCCGATTACCATGGCAATGACTGCCCCGGTAGTGGCGATGAGGATTTTGTTGCCCCGGCTGATCTTCATACATGCTCCATCATTGATAAATCAGATTTAAAACGAATACCCCGAAACACGGATTTCTTCAACGATCAAAATTCTCGAAAAGAAAGCCCTCATCCGGTACTCCATGCATCCCGGATGAGGGCTTTGATGCGGATTCAGACGGAAATCTGCGCGGGAACACGCGTCATCCCGGATTCTTAATTATTAGTACGGCAGCACCCGGAGCTTGGCCCAGATCAGGTCGGCAAGTTTCTTGGAGCCGGAACTGGCGGGATGGACCCCATCGATGATAATGTCGGAATTCACGATTTTGGATCTCGGATCAATGAAGACACGGTAATTGTTCGCGGCCGTGGCATTGGCGACGGCGGCGGCCAGTCGGTAATCACCGTAATCGACAGCCGCATTCAGGTTCGTGGAGCCGATAAGCCCGAACTTGATGTGATAATACCCGAGGAAAATGATGTTTTTGACGCCGTCGCGTCCCATCTGGTTCAGCAGGTTGACCGTGTCCACGTAGACGTCGTTGATCAGGTTCTTACAGCTTGAGGAGAGACTCCATTCCCACCAGTCCTTCTTGCAGTTGTAAGGGTCGAAGGCCATGGTGGCGGGAATCAGGATGTCATTTCCGCCGCCGTCCATGATGATCGTGTCGATCAGGCTGTTATCGCTCTTCGCCCTGGCGTACTGAGCGGTTACGTCAAAGGAAGTGAGAATGTTGGACCCCTTGATTTCCGCACCGGAAGTCGCGTATCGGCGGAAGGTCTTCCCCGCATAACTGTGAAGATAGTCGCTGATTTTGCCGGAAAGGGCGAAAATGGAATCACCGATATTGACGATCTTGTTGTTGCCGGCATTTGTGATGTTGGGAACGCTCATGAGGCTGCATGCGGCCAGGGACATGGAAATTAGTAAAAACAGTAAAATCGTTGCAATTCTTGACTTTAATAAAAATGTTTTCATCTTTCCTCCTTTAAGATTATAAAAATTGATACTACCAGTTTACTGCGCGCATTAATTTGAAAGTTACTTCTGTCGATTTTCCAAGTTGATGCAATTGCCTTCGACAAATCTTCAAAAAAAAACGCATAACCACATCAAGTATATAATTCATGGGGATGAACTTTGTTTAGGGGATTGAATACGAATTTGCAAGGTTTATTTAGTTTTAAACCAAAATTTTTACTATAATTTACCATGAACTATTTTAACATATAGAAATAATTCAATGTTTTTTAACACGGGATGGTCTAAGGAGGGGAGGCCGTGGATGGTCAAACCTTGATGATGATCATTATTTCAGTTGCTTAAATCACAGATCAAAGTGTGCCCGCCATGTGCCCGCGTGAGATCTGCTTTTTCGGTCCTTTATCGCTGAGGTTATGATAAAGCATTGACCCTCTCTTCCAAAATGTTTATACTTCAGAGTGCGAACTTCATTAAGCAAGGAGGGTTTATGAAAGCAACTGCAAAAGATCTCAGATTCCATTCAAAAGAATTACTTGATTCCGTTAAAAGGGGCGAAGAAGTGGTAATCACTTTTCGTGGAAAGCCTTGCGCCAAGCTTATTCCTTATAAAGAAAAAAAAGATGAAGCCATTAAAAATGAACTGTTTGGAATATGGAAAGACAACGATCTTATTCAAGATGTTGAAGAATATGTAAGAGACTTGAGAAAAGGAAGGTTTTAAGTGGTTATCGATACCGATGTTATCATCTGGTACATGAAAGGAAATGAGAAGGCGTACAAGGCTATTGAGAACTCGAGAAACTTTTTCATTTCAGTAATTACATATATGGAACTCGTTCAAGGCATGAGAAACAAAAAAGAACTCAATGTGCTCCGTAAGGCGCTACATGATTGGAACTCAAAAATTATATATGTTTCAGAAGAGATATCGGTAAAGGCAATGTTTTTTATTGAACAACATTACCTGAGCCATTCCATTCAGTTGGCAGACGCTTTAATTGGTGCTACGGCAATTGCCTACGGCCTGCCGATTCTAACTGGGAATGATAAACATTATAAAGCAATGAAAGATTTACAGCTTAAAAAATTTCGACCTTAATAACGTGACTGTTTCTGCGAACATGCCAGTCCACCGCACGGCAAAAAGCCGCCGCCGGTGACCGTTGCGTTAGATGTCTATAAGTTGATCAAGGACAGGACCAGAGCACACCCTATGACGCAGTCCGTCTGCTTTTATCGATTACGTCTTTAATAGACGTATAGAGTGTCATTAAAATATAGGCGTCATCCAAGGCATAACCCTTTCTTAAATATTCCATGTCTATATTGTATCTCGATGCCAATGCATATCTGTCGATATCCGGATCAATGCCGGCTGCGCGCAATAAATTGGCGAAATTGACGGGGGTCTCGTCAAACGGTAAATCCGTGCTGCCAAACAGGTTGCAAAGGGCCATCCACTCATCTGGATTTGCGTCGGTTACCAGGAACGGTTTAGTTCCGCCCAGGAAGTCTTTTATTATAGTTGCCGCCGCATCCCTTGGCATATATTCCCCATCCAGGTAAGGGATCGGATTCCTTTCGAGCCAGCCTTGAAATTTTTCTTCAGGTTCCACTTCCAGGTAAAGCTCAGAACCCGGCCTTATGCGTTTGCCGCTTCCGGTGAATATCGTGGGTGCAATCAACCCGATTGACAACAACTGTGTTGCGTGCCCGGGAAGAATCTTTGCGAATTCACCATCTAAAAAGACGATATTATCCGAATATGACATGCGGGTTCTCCATTGATTAAAAATACACGGTGATAAGTCACCCCTTCAAGCCGCCCTTGAACGCGGCTTTTCTTTTTTCCAGGAAGGCGGAAGTCCCTTCCTTCGCGTCCTCGCTGGCCATGCAGAGGGCAAACGCGTCTTTTTCGATCTTGCATCCGGTGGCGAGATCCACTTCCATGCCGCTGTTGATAGCCTGTTTGGCTGCGCGGATGGCCACCTTGCCTTTGGCGGCAATGCTTGCGGCGACGTTGCCGACTTCTTCCATGAGGCTTTCATGAGGGCAGATCCTGTTCACCAGGCCCAGTTCTTTGGCATCTTCCACTGTAATCATCCTGGCGGTAAATATAAGTTCCTTGGCCATATTTTTACCGATCAGCCTGGGCAGGCGCTGGGTGCCGCCAAATCCGGGAATCAACCCCAAATTTTATTCGGGAAGACCGAATTTCGCCTTGTCGGAGGCATAAATAAAATCGCAGGCCAGGGCCATTTCATTTCCGCCGCCCAGTGCGAATCCGTTGACCGCGGCGATAAAGGGGATCGAAAGGGCCTGCAGCTTGTCCAGGACGGCATGACCGGCCTCGGCGAATAATTTGGCTTGAAGGGCATTGAAGGTGGCCAGTTCGCTGATATCCGCACCGGCGACAAAGGCCTTGTCTCCCGCACCGGTGAGGATCAGAACGCGGATATCCTCATCCCGGGAAACGTCGTCCAGGGCCTGGGAGAGTTCTTCGAGCAGCGCCGCGTTTAAGGCATTCAATGCCTTGGGACGATTGAAGGATATGGTGGCAATGCCGTCCGTGACCTGGAAAAGAATATTTTCGTACGTCATGAAAAAGCCTCCTCGGTTTTATTAATGTTTTTACACCACCCGGTTCATAAAGAAAAGTATTCTGAATGATAAACCTTCATGAGGTACAGAGCGAGCGCTCATGATTTAACCGCAAGGGGCGACCGGCTGGTCGCTCCTTGCGGCCCAATGTTCGCGGTTTTGAATCAGAATCAATCCCGATTTTACGGCAGAAAGATGCCTTCCGGATCAATGGTATTGTAGAGCAGGTCGAGTTCCTCGTATGTGGGCAGTTCCGTCTCTCCGCTGACCCTGGAGATGTTCAGGTCGAAGCTGCAATGCGCCTTTACCATTTCCGGGGTGGCTTCGGGATGGTAGGTGTCGAGGTACATTTCGCCGTTCTCATCGAAGCGGAAGACGCCCATGTTCGAAATAACGGCTGTGGGGCCGCCCCGAAACGCCTTGTTGTAGACTTCCTGCTTGGGAACCATCTCACCCGTTGGCCATTTGGGAATCCGCCAGCCCGGTGAGGTGATGAAATCGACGCGTTCCTTGAACCGCCGTTTTTCCTGGGGCATGATAAAGACGGTTTTTCTGGCCAGCCCATTAATGTCGGAGTTGCCTCCGCCGCCGGTCAGCCGTTTGTCGGGGACCAGGCCGTACTTTCCCATGCCGGTGGTGTTGACGTTGCCGTATTTATCGACTTCGGCTCCGCCGAGGAAGGCCAGGTCCACAACGCCGCGCTGCAGCTGACCGAATACGTCGGCAAGCCCGGAGGCGATGGCGGCCTTGAAACTGCATCGGGCATCCCCCACGGAGGTGGGAAGCGAAATCGGACGGCCGTCCACGCTGCCGGCTTCATAGATGCATACCGCATTGGGCGATTTGTTCAACTGGGCCAGCATGATGGCGACCATCGGCAGGCCGGTGCCGGCAAATACGATGTCCCCGTCGGAGACTTCCCTTGCCGCCGCAACGGTCATAAGATCGATTGATTTGAATGCGCCGACCTTTACATAGTTCGGTGTCGTCGTCGCGGCAGTTGTCGTCATGGTTGCGGTCGTCGCCATTATCGTGTCCCCCTTTTCACCTTGGTGGAATAGCCTAAGGCCGGGTTTGCCCGGAGAATTTCGAGTTTTTCAACGCCTACTTTTTTCAGGTATTCGTCAAAATCGTTTACGCCCGTGATCCATTCCGCCACCCAGTTGTCGAGGCCTTCCTGGGATCGGGTGGTGCTGTAAAAATTCCGGATGAAATCGCCGTCGGTTTCATAAATGCCGTAGCACCCGGTGGGGTGAGCCGCCCAGGGGAGTTCGACGATGTAGTCGATCTGGTGGCCGGCCACCAGGTTCCGGGTCGGTTCCCTTCGGACAAAGTCTTCCGTGACCACCTGTTCGGCGATGACGATTACCTTGTCTGCGGCCTTGATCGCTTCGGAATCCGAGTACTGCTGGCCTTCGACGCGGACGGTGCCTTCTTCTCCGACCATCTGGACGTGGGCGATGCACCAGTCCGGGTTGCAGGCCGGAATGTGCAGCAGCTGGCTGCCATAGAAGGGGTCGTCGACAATTTCGTATTTCTTTTTCGGGATTTTCGGGTTGGAGCCGTCTCTCAAGCCGAGTTTGCCGAGGTGATCGTATTCGGGATTGAGCATGTCGGTTCCCATGCTCGCATAGGTCGGCATGTAGGGAAGCCCCATGGCGCCGGCCTGCATGCGGGCCAGGACCTGAACGTGGGAGTAGTCTTCGATGATCACTTCGCCGGCTTCGGCCTTTCTTCCCAGGTTTGCCCCGATCTTGCCGTAAAGCTCATGGCCGATCCAGCAGGATTCCCAGATCTTGACACAGCCGGTGCCGATGAGAAGATCGCTGTGGGTGCCGCCGTTGACTTCGACGAGGTGAAGGTCTTTTTTCTTTTGCCGGATCAGTTCATAAATCGCCGCCATGGGTCGGCGCCAGATTGTAAATCCGCTGAACGTCAGCATGTCGCCATCGTTGATCAGGCCGATGGCGTCTTTTAAGCCGAGTTTCTGTGGTTTGCCCATTTAAATCTCCTTGTATTTTGAGCGGATGGTGATATGCAGGAGGGGCTTCTTGCATATGCGCTGTTTCGAGATACGACACCCGTCAAAATCTGTCGGCGATAGGAGCATAACCGGTATTAAGATTTCAGGGCTGCCGCTGCGATAAGCATTCTTTTTTCGTCCCGCCCATGACCATCTCCTTGCAGAATGGGGATTCGGCGAAGATGATCATGCAGGGATGTCGTCGGCCTTGAATTCCAGGGGGGCTTTGCCCCCCTGGAAAATTCCGCCTCGTCTTATTTCTTCTTTTTCTTTTTTGTATCTTTCAGCAGGTCATTGGCGATAACGATTCTCTGGACCTGGTTGGTTCCTTCATAGATGGTCGTGATCCGGGCATCCCGGTAGAAACGCTCCACCGGGTATTCTTTGGTATATCCGTAACCGCCATGGATCTGGATTGCCTGGCCGGTCACCCGCTGGGCCATTTCAGATGCGTAGCATTTCGCCATGGACGCGGCAGCCGTGCAGTTTTCACCGCGTTCCTTTATGGCCGCAGCATTTAGAACCAGCAGTCGTGCCGCTTCCACATCCATGGCCATATCGGCCAGCATCCACCGGAGTCCCTGGAATTCCGAAATCGGTTTTCCGAACTGGATCCGCTGTTTGGCGTATTTTTTGGCTTCATCCAGGGCGGACATCCCGAGTCCCAGGGAAAGGGAGCCGATGCCGATGCGACCCGCGTCCAGGCCGGACATGGCGACGATGAACCCTTCGCCTTCCTTGCCCAGCACCCGTGATGCCGGCACCCGGCAGTTGGTGAAGTTCAGATCGACCGTATCCGATGCGCACTGCCCCATCTTGTCTTCGATTCTTCCGACTTCAAACCCCTGCATGCCGGGGGTGATGAGAAACGCGGTGATCCCCTTGCTTCCCGTGGGAGCGGTTCTTGCCAGCAGGATGGTGACCCCGCCGTTCTTGCCGCTGGTGATAAACCGTTTGGTGCCGTTGATGATATAATCATCTCCGTCTTTTTCAGCGGAGCAGGTCATCGACTGGGGATCGGACCCGGCTTCAGGTTCGGTGAGGGCGAAGGCGCCGATGATCTCGCCGGCGGCCATGGGGCGCAGGAATTCTTCTTTCTGTGCTTCCGATCCGAATTTTTCGATGCTGCCGCAGCAGATGGAGTTGTGAACGGACATGATCACCGCAGTCGATGCACAGGCGTAGGCGACCTCGCTTAAGGCCAGAGAGTAGGCGACCGTTCCCATGTCTTCGCCGCCGTATTTTTCGGATACCAGCATTCCGAGAAGTCCGAGTTCGCCCATTTTTTTGAGGCTGTCGGCCGGATACTCGTGGGTCCGGTCCCGCTCCGCGGCCTTTTCCATCAGGTCCTTCCGGGCAAATTCCCGGGCCATCTTCTGGATCATTTGCTGTTCTTTGGTTATTTCAAACGTCATTTCATCTCCTTTTCGTGATTTTTACAGCCGGGGGATCATTGGTCGATTCGATGCCTTCTTTGAGATATTGCGTTGCTTGAAAGTTTTGTGTCAGTCGAATAGGGATCTGATCCTTAAGGCAGAATCCAGAATTCAGGAGCCAGAATCCAGAATGTGGAATTCGCCTGCGGCTCAGTCAATTTGTTTAATCTGGTTATCCGGTTGGCTCCAGTGATGGCAATCCTAAACTTTTTGACGCCAAAGAGATCGAATATCCTCTCGCAGAGGGCGCTGGGAGCGCAGAGAAACTCTCCGCGTCCTCCGCGGCTCTGCGAGAGAAATCATTAACTGGAGTTTTCCGGATAACCAGATTGTTTAAATCTGCCGGAGCGAAGCGAGACCCGAATCCTTCTGGCTTCTGGCTTCTGGATTCTGCTCATTAAGGTTCCACCTTAATGAGCATGGCATCTCCCTGGGCATGGCCGGAGCAGATGCCGCAGATGCCGATTCCGCCGCCTCTTCTGCGCAGTTCATAGGCCAGGGTCATGACGATCCGGGCACCTGTGGCGCCGATCGGATGGCCGTAGGCGATGGCGCTGCCGTTGACGTTGACTTTTTCCATCATCTCTTCCTTGGACATTCCCAGGATTTTCCTGGCGCTGACCAGGGCCACGGCGGCAAAGGCTTCGTTGATTTCGATCAGATCGACGTCCTTGTACGTCAGGTTGTTCTGATCCAGCACTTTTTTGATTGAAAGGCCGGGCACGGTGGCGATATCTTTTGTCGGCTGCGAGACTTCCGCGTAATCGATGATGGAGAAGAGCGGCTTTAATCCCAGTTCATCGGCTTTCTCCCGGCTCATCAGCAGGCAGACGTCGCCGCCGTCATTTACGCCGGGGGCATTGCCTGCAGTGACGCTTCCGGGCTGGCCGGTCACGGTGCTCTTGTGGTTGAAAACCGGCGGCAGTTTGGCCAGTCCTTCCATGGTGGTGGTGGGGCGGGGGCCTTCGTCTGCCGACATGACTTCAAGCTTTTTCCCGATTTTGACCTCAACGGGAAAAATTTCGTCATCGAGTTTGCCGGCTTCCATGGCGGCCACTGCCGACATCTGGGAATGGCACGCCCATTCGTCATTCTCTTCACGGGTGAAACCAAACTCGTCACTGGTTTCCGATCCGTGAATAGCCATGTGGCGGTTGTAGAAGGCATCCCAGAGACCGTCGTAGACCATCAGGTCCTTGAGCTCGGCATTCGGCAGCGCCATCCGCTGTCCGAATCGCATGTTGGGAATCGCATAGGGGCAGTTGCTCATGCTTTCCTGTCCGCCGGCGATGCAGACATCGGCACGCCCCAGCTGAATCATCTGGGCGGCCAGATCGATGGTTTTAATTCCCGAAGAGCAGACCTTGTTTACGGTAATGGATGGAACCGATTCGGGAAGTCCCGCCAGGATGCTCGCCTGCCGGCTGGGAACCTGACCGCTTCCACCGGCAACCACCTGGCCCATGACCACATAGTCGACGTCTTCGGGTTTGAGCTTTCCGTCCACCCGCCGCATGACTTCCTTGATGGCCAGCGCGCCGAGTTCCGGTGCGTCATATTGCTTCAACTTTCCGCCGATGACGCCGTAAGGGGTCCGGCAGGCTTCCACAACCACGACTTCCCGGTGGTTTTTAAACTGGTTGCCGTAGGATTTTCCCATGCCTTTAAAATCCGGTTTTCTCTGGCCGAATTCTTCTATTTTGGCGTCCTTGTAAACGTCGGCTCGTTTTTTATCCATCTTTTGAACAACGTCTGACATGATATTCTCCTGTCGTTGAAGTGGTTGATTGTTGAAGGCGGATTGATTTATTTCAGCGGTTCATTCGTTTGTCCGAATCCGGATGAACCTGAACGCGTTTGAATTGAGTAAACACTGATCGCGAGAATTGCGCTATTTGTCAGCCAATTGTATAGCATTACTCGTGCCAAAACGGATTGTCTGTATCTAACTAAATAATATTTAATGGTATTTTGTGAGTTTGCATGCCTTTTGAGGTGAAATGTATCCAACGGCAAATGAGGTGAAAACGCCACATGGTAATTGATATTTTCAGCTTAAGTTTCTGTGTTAACATATAAAAAATACAAAAATGAATTTCAGGCCTATTTGTGGCAGAAACTATCCGTTTATAACCCTTTAACCGAACTTCATGAGATAAGCTGATATTTTTTCATTTTGGCGAAAAGGGTTTTTCGATGAATTTTCAGCTTTTCGGCGGCACGCTCCCTGTGCCATTGGCATTGCTGGAGGATATCGGTAATAACCTTCTTTTCGAATTCTTCCGTGGCGGTGCGCAGGTCTGTAAATGTCGACCGGGTTATTTTAATGGACGGGTCCTCGGATTGCGACACCAGTGCCGGGGAAAAGTTGTTGCTGAAATTCAACTCGTTTAAGGAAATGAAGCGGCGCAGGGTATTTTGAAGCTCCCGGACATTTCCAGGCCAATCATAGTTGGTCATCGCTTCCAGGGTTTTTCCGGTGATGGGCGGCACCTTCTCCGGACTGAACTTTGTCAGGAAATGCTCGATCAGCAGGGGAAGGTCTTCTTTTCTTTCCCTCAGGGGTTTCAGATAGATCGGAATGATATGGATCCGGTAAAAAAAATCTTCCCGCATCCGGTTCTTTTTCACATGTTCCACGAGATCCCGGTTGGTGGCGGCAATGATTCGAAGGTTCGGCTGTTTTACCTGATTCCCTCCAACCGGTGTAAACCCGCCCTCGTCGATGGCCCGCAATAATTTTACCTGCATGTTGAGCCCGATTTCGCCGATTTCGTCGAGAAAAAGGGTCCCCCCGTCCGCCTTGTCGAGAAATCCCTCATGGTCCCGGTCTGCGCCGGTAAACGCGCCTTTCTTGTATCCGAAGAATTCGCTCTCTATGATATTTTCATTGATCGCGCCGCAGTTTACCGGAACAAAATTCTGGTTTGCCCGGTTTCCGGCGTCATGGATCGCCCGGGCCACGAGTTCCTTGCCGGTCCCGGATTCCCCGTAAATAATGATATGGGCATCGCTTGCCGCCGATTTTAAAATCAACTCGTAGACCGTCTGCATGGCCTGGCTCTTGCCGACGATGTCGCCGAATTTGTAGCGGTCCTTCATGGTCGATTTCAGGCGGTAGTTTTCTTTGAGCAGGTCCTTTTCTCTTTCGCGCAGCGCTTCTTCCGCCATTTTCTGTTCGGTAATGTCCCGGATGATCGCCTGGGTTCGGGATACGGTACCGTCCGATCCGTGGATGGGGGATATGAACAGGTCATGCCATCTCCCGTCTTTCGGACATTTCACCACTTTTTTGACCGGATCCCCGTTGAGGAGGAGAGCCGTTTCACACCAGGGGCAGGGAGAATCGAAATTGTAGATGATTTTATGGCAGAGTTTTCCGTTGGCATCCCCGCCGTTGAATTCGATCATCGGCTTGTTCATGAATTCGATGCGGTAATCCATGTCGCGGATGTAGATCATCCCGTCGAAGTTTTCGATGATCGCCCTGAGCTGGGATTCCCGCTGCTTGAGGCGGTCTTCGGCCAGCTTGGCGTAAGTAATGTCCATAAACGATGCGATGCTGATCTGGGTCCCCTTGATCATCCCCACCTTCATCAGCATGTTTTTTACCTTCCGGCTCTTGGTGACCATCTTGCACTCATACACATCCGGGGCCCGGCCCGGCTCATGGCGGCGCCAGTAGTGGTATCGCTGCATACGGGCCTGGTCGTCGGTGTGGATGACATCGGACCATCTCATCCGGTCGATCAGCTCTTCTTTCGAATATTCGGTTGTGGTTTCGAAGGTGGAATTGGCAAATGAGATCGTGCCGTCGTTTTCAATGAGGATCGTGCCGGTCCCGGTATTTTCAAGGACCCCGCTGTACCGGGCTTCGGTCTCTTTTAACACGTCTTTGATCTGGGCGCCCTCGGCCTGGAATTTCAGGTTGAGTATGCCGCTGGTGATATCGTTTGCCAGTTCCGTCAGAAGATCGATTTTATCCTGATCAAAGGCGTGGGCGTCACCTGCATATATGGAAATGGCGCCGAACGGTTTTTCATCGGCAATCAGCGGAAAGGCGACCACGGATCCGAACCCGCGCATAATGGCTTCGTACTGCCAGGAATTCAGATTACCGTCCGCGTCGATGTCCGGAATATTGCAGACCTTGCCGGTGCGGATGGCGAGTCCGGCAGGGGTGGGATTGTCCGTGGTATCCGCCCAGGAGACGATAATTGAATCGAGGTACTCCTCTTCGTATCCGTACTTTGACTTGACCTGCACCGATTTTTTTTCATCGTCTTCTGCGAATGCCACCCATACAAAGGGAAAATTGCCGGCTTCCACAATGATTTTGCAGATCTCATCCAGCAGGCTTGTTTCATTCTTTTCGTGAATAAAGGCGTTTTTGCACCGGCTGAGAATTTTTATGAACCGGTTCATCTTGCCCAGTTCTTTCATGAGATGATTCTTGCTCATTTGTATTCCATGGTTCAGATTTAAGAGTAAAGTGTGGCGATACTGCCACAACGAGCCAAAAGAGAATGGTTATTGCTGTCGCTCCGGTCTTTCGTTAATGCGGGCCAAGGTATATGTGCTGTTTTAACGGACAGGATTATGAATAACTTAATTTCCTGCCGTTACGAGTTGAAAGGATAACGCAAAATAGCTTCTGCGACCGAGTCATTTTGGTCTACATGGGATTGTTAAAGAATACAAGCGCAGCATGGATTAAACGATGTTCAAAAATGGGGTGCAGTCGCCACATATTCAAGGAAACAACTGTCACCTTGTGAGACTTCGTGGCTATATCTTTAAAATAGTAATGGATATCTGTAAAGGGTTTTTTGAAGAGTTGTGGTGTTTTCGCCCCACCTGTTTAAGCCGGGATGCCCCCGTTAGAGTACCTATGCGGGAAACAGGGCCCCGACCAGGTAATCCGTTCAAAATGCAGAGGCAGACTTGCGTGCTCGCCCTGTAAGGCATTGGAAAAATCGTGCAGAATTTTGCCCGGAAGAAAAATAATCA
This sequence comes from Desulfobacteraceae bacterium, assembly GCA_024636355.1. Classification (GTDB taxonomy): domain Bacteria; phylum Desulfobacterota; class Desulfobacteria; order Desulfobacterales; family Desulfosalsimonadaceae; genus JAGXHH01. The sequence continues at coordinate 21,318 of JAGXHH010000206.1, forward strand.
CCGATGTTTAAAATTGACATTCGTACTTTTTGGCGCGATTGTAAGAACGAATGGAAGTGGAGAACCGGTGATGCCGTGGCGTATGCCAGGAGATATTTTCCCGTAAAACTTACCGTTGCATGAATCAGGATGAGGATCAGGAGCGTCGCTTATGGACGAAGAGACGAAGGTCCGGGCCTGTTTGTTGAGGAAAAGACCGGAGAATATCGCACCGGATTCAAAGACCCCATCCCGCTTGCCTTTAGTTAACCGGCATAAAGCCGCCGACATCATATCGATTCAAAAAGAACCTCCGACCATCCCGGAATCGCTAAAGGTTCCACCTGGCACATTCGATATTTTTTGAAAATGTCCGCATGCTGATTTTATCATTCTACTATTTCGCTCGCTCTTACGGCTGCATTCATGTCTGGCCGAATCATTTCCCCCGCAACACCTTCTTGTCCACCTTGCCGACGGCGGTCAAGGGGATTTCATCGATAATCTCGATGACCTTCGGCACCTTGTAGGGCGACATTGTTTCGCGGCAATACGCGCGGATCTCTTCCTGCAGCTGCTCTTTATCTTTCTGCCCGGTGGCGGCCGACGGCTGGATGACCGCTTTTACGATGTCGTTGCCGGGTCGTTTCGGGTCCGGCATGCCGACAATCGCACAGAACCCCACGGCCTTATGCTGGTAAAGCGTCTCTTCGACCTCCCGGGAATAGACTTTGAATCCGCCCACGATCAGCATGTCCTTGGTCCGGTCGACGATATAAAGGTATCCGTCCTCATCCATCTTTCCCACATCGCCGGTGTAGAAATACCGGTCACCCTGGAACTCCTTTAATGACAAGGCGGTCTCTTCGGGTTTGTTGTGGTACCCCTTCATGATCTGGGGGCCGCGGGCAATGATCTCGCCTTCCGCATTGAATCCGACTTCCCGGGTGCCGGTTTCGGTATCCACCAGTTTGATTGAAGGAAGCGCATCGGCTGAGTAGCGGAAACCTGGCCGGGTTCCATTCGCAGGAAATTTTTTTTGCTGAATAGTTACTCCATTTACAATCAAAACTCACTGCCCTCGCCGAACTAAAAAGCTGCCGCAGTTGATCGAAAAATTCCACAGCATCGGCGATGAGTGGCCGAACTCGGCAGCCTGGCCAACATCCGGGAGGTCTTCGTGGGGTTTCAGCAGAATTTGTACTAAGGGCAGACATTCTCGAAAGATCGCTTTTTCATGCTCATGCTCTTAATTTTAAGATTGATGCATTAAACAGATTAAAGGCACGAAACCCGGGCGGTATACAACAGCTTTGTACAAGTCCATCACTAATCCATTTAGGAGTATAATTATGCACCGTTTTTACCGACCAATTATTTTCGCCGTTCTTTTCACTATGATATGCCTGCCTGTTGCCGCACATGCCGATCCTTTTGAATTCGGTGGGTTAAGGGAAGGCCTGTCTGTAAGCCAGGCAAATAATGTCGAAATCTCCCCAACGCCCGCCAACCCCGGCACTGACCTGCGAAATGCCCATAAATTCATGGGGTATGGCACACTTGTGATGGGTGCTTTGGCTGCGGTCAGCTCTTCTTCCCATTCCGCCCACCGGGCCACCTCCTATGCCGCCATCGCGCTGGGCGGCGCCACTGTCGCGACCGGATTTACGGAATACAAGGGGTATATCGATCTTTCAGATGGATTTTCCCGCTATGACATCCATGCCGTACTCGGTACGGCCGGTCTTGTGGCGTTTACCGCAGCTGTGCTGATGGCCGAGGCGGACCAGAGCCACAGCGGATTCGGGGTGGCCTCGGCCGTTTCAATGGGGCTTTCGGTCGTGGCAATAAAGTGGTAGTTGTGGTTTAGCGAGATGCATTATTCTGTTTCGTCATTTACTTCCAGTGCAATCCACCACAACAATTTTTCTCCCTCCTCGAACCAATTGCCGAACAGGAGTTTTTCTTCTCCGGCGGAATATAAGACGGCATTAACCCTGCCTTCATCGACTTCGTTGTCTCTGCGCGCTATCCATTCACCGGAAAAGTATATGCCGTCGGTGCTTTTCAGATTGACGGTGTAAAGGCAAAAATCTTCCGCAAACTCTATACTCAATTCGGTTTCCGAACGGTGGATCACATTTTTCACGACGATGGTTTCATCCGCATTGATAAAACCCACCTTGCCGATGAATTTCCGAGGGAAATTTTCCATTATTTTTTTATCTCCGATTGATTATTGATGGCATCCTAAAAATTCATGATTTGGTCACTATAATCATATACCAGAATACAGCAATTTATTCATATTTGATGATTTCGTAAAAAGCTGACCAACTCCGCTGCACGGCGTTTTTATCGGAAGGAACTTTCCAGCTTCTTAGCTTTTCTCGTTGTCAGTGAAGCGACAACGACAACGAAAAGGAATCCCAACCCGAAATAGCGAGTTCCTTGGAAGTCGCTTTCCTGCTTTTGCCGTCATCGGCGAAGGCCGCAATCCAGTAATTTTAGGGATTATGGATTACGGCTATTGCCTCTTGCCTCCGCCGGAATGACGAAAGTTGGGATTTTTACACGTTCATCAAGGTTTGATTTTATTCATAAAAAAAGTTATTCTCCATCCGGATTCATTTCTTTTCCCGTGGTATTCAGGAGCAAAAAAAATAGTGTAAATGAGGCGCAAATTGGTCGACGATCCTGCCTGTGACGAATTGAGGAAGCGGTTTGACTCGCTTGCTTATGAAAAAGAAAACCTTGAAACGATAATCGAGACGATCGAAGACGGGTTTATCGAGACCGATCTCAAGGGAAATATTACCCGGTTTAATGCGGCGTTCTGTGACATCAGCGGGTATCCGCCCGAAGAAGCCCATGGTCTGTCCTACCGTTCCTATATGGATGAGCCGGAGGCGCTGAATGTGTATAAAACATTCAACCAGGTGTTTACGACCGGGATTCCCAACAAGGCCTTCGATCATGAAGTGATCCGGAAAGACGGCGCCCGCCGGATCGTCGAAATTTCCATCACCCCGATCAAGGCCGAACGCGGTGATGTGACCGGTTTCCGGTGCATCATGCGGGATGTGACCCTTAGAAAAGAGGCCGAGGCGGCGTTTGTCGCCCAGCGCAGCCGACTGGCCGCCATTTTCCGCAGTGTTGAAGATGCCATCATCACCGTTGACCGCGATCTCAACGTAATAGAGGTCAACGAAGCCGCAGGAAAAATGTGCGGTCTGCGGTCGGAAAACCTTCCGTCGGCATTCGTTTGCCAGAAAAATGACGAATGCAGCCAGGCCTGCCGGGATGTTTTAAAAGAGACACTTGACCGGAAAACGGCCATACGCAACCAGCAGGTAAACTGCGGTCTGCCGGACACGCCGTTCCAGAAAGTAAGCCTTTCAAGCGCGCCGCTGCAAGACCGGAACGGCGCATTTCTTGGGGCCGTTCTGGTCATCCGGGATATCACCCGCCTCATGAACCTGGAAAGAGAGCTGAAGCAGCGCCATGAGTTTCACCGGATCATCGGCAAGAGCGAAAAAATGCAGGAAATATATCAGCACGTCGAAGATATTTCCGATTATGAGGCCACCGTCCTGATTACCGGTGAAAGCGGCACCGGAAAAGAAC
>JAGXHH010000207.1 GCA_024636355.1 Desulfobacteraceae bacterium
GCCCCTTCACCGTCTTTGACCACCATTTTGGCCAGATCCATCAGGACGCCCTGGAGCACCTGCTGAAACCGGGACAACTGGCCTGCATCCCGAACCACCGCCCCGGACATGCCGTTGGCCATCACCAGGACCGTGTCGTTTGTGCTGGTATCGCCATCTATGGTGATCCGGTTAAACGAGTTATCGTTTGCCTCCACCAGCGCTGCCCTGAGATCCTTTTGTTCAATCCCGATATCCGTACAAACAAAACAGAGCATGGTGGCCATATCCGGCCGGATCATTCCGGCGCCTTTGGCGATGCCGATGATTTCGTATTCACTATCCTCAATCTTGTCCCGGCAGGTGACAATCTTCGGTACCGTATCGGTTGTCATAATCGATTTCGCAAAGTCGTCAAATCCTGCTTCCGATAATGATCGGACCAGTTCGGGTACCGCCGCCCGTATTTTATCCACAGCCAGCGGCTGGCCGATAACACCGGTGGATGCCACCATCACGGCATCTTCTTCAATCCCCATCGCGTCCGATACCGCCTGCCCCATGCTGATGGCATCGGCAAAGCCCTGATCGCCGGTACAGCAGTTGGCATTGCCGCTGTTGGCGATAATGGCCCGGCATGTACCGCTTTCCGCCCGCTGCATATCCAAAACGACAGGGGCGGCCTTGACCCGGTTTTTTGTAAACACCCCGGCAACCGTTGCCGGCGTTTCCGAACAGATCAACCCCAGATCGAGTTTGTCCCACTTCTTGATGCCGGCCTTGACGGCTGCGGCCTTAAATCCCCGGACCATAATTGTATCCTGCCACTATGTAAGCGTTTGCGTTCTTAGAGATCCAATTCAACTTTTCAACCGATTATGCTATAGGATTTCATGTTCAGATTCGTGCCCTTATTCATTAAGATACGATTTAACTATAAAAGCAAATCACCACAAAGGCACAAAGGACACAAAGGGTTTTTTTTCTAAAAACCTTTCTTTCTTCGTGTCCTTCGTGCCTTTGTGGTTATAATTTTCTTTCTTTTTGAACCAGAGTTCACAGACAAGTAATTTAAATAATGAAAAATTTCAAACTGATCATCGAATATGACGGGACCGATTTTCACGGCTGGCAGGTCCAGGCTGACGGCCGGACCGTACAGGGCGCAATCGAGAAAGCCCTGCTCCGCATGACCCGTCAGCATGTCCGGATCGCCGGTTCCGGACGCACGGATGCCGGTGTTCATGCACTCGGCCAGGTGGCAAACTTCCGCTGCGAAACCGGCCTGACCGCAGATGCTTTTTTTTCAGGCTTAAACAGCCTGCTGCCCGACGACATTGTCATTAAATCGTGCGAGGCCGTCGACATTTCCTTTCATTCCCGTTTCGATGCGGTCCGCAAGACCTACCATTACCACATCTTAAACCGCCGGCTGCCGGTGGCCGTCGACCGGCAGTACAAATGGCACATCCGGAAAACGCTTGACCTTGCGGCCATGCGGCAGGCGCTTGCCCATATCCACGGCACCCATGATTTCAAGGCGTTTGAAAACACCGGCAGCCCGAGGTCGGATACGATCCGGACCATATCCGATGCCACAATTATAAGTGATACCGACGGCCAGAATCTCACGATCCGTATTACCGCAAATGGTTTCCTGCGCTACATGGTCCGCAATATCGTCGGCACCCTGGTCGATGTCGGCCTGTCCAAATCATCGCCGGAAGAATTTGCCGCCATTAAAGACGGCAAAGACCGCTCGGCTGCCGGAGCGACCGCCCCGCCGCACGGCCTGTTCCTGATCGGAGTCGATTACGGAGACAACTCCTAATATCAGCTCAGATCCTGCACGCCCTGAAACACGATATCAAAAAGCTCCTGCACATCACTTTCTTCAAGACAGGAAAAAGCGACCCGCAGGTCATGATCACCCAAGGCAATAAGCCCGACTCCGTAGCGGTCGAGCAGGTGCACCCGAAGCGTTTCCGCATTGACGGTTTTTAATCGGATGCACATGAAGTATCCGGAGTTAAACGGATAGACATCCCAGGCGGCACTGTACTTCGGATCGGCCAGAACGGCTTTGACCTTGTGAGCCCGGTTTTTGAGCAGCTCATATTTCTGCTCTCTTTGGACAGGGTACGCCAGATCGGAAATGGCTTTCAGTACAATCGACTGGCTCAGGTGGCTGCAATTGGAAATGTTGCCACGGATTCCCCCGGCCGTTTTGCGTTCCAGGGCTTCGTAGAACCCTGCCGGTTCACCCGAAACAGGGCAGCCGTAAGTGATGAATCCGACCCGAAGGCCCCAGACATACATTTCCTTGGTGGCCCCGTCGAGTTTGACGCCCAGCAGTCTCGGGTGCTTGTCAAGCAGCCTGGAAAAAATCGATTCCTTTAATATACCTTCTTCATAGACGAGACCGAAATAGGCATCGTCACACACCGCGATCACGTTGGTCCCGGATTCGGCAACGGCGGTCAGCACCGCAACGATCCGGTCGGCTTCGTCTTCGGTGACGGTGTATCCGGTCGGATTCTGGGGGAAATTGAGCAGGACGATTACCTTGTCGTGTGTTTCTGCTTCAGCCCGGACCCGCTGTTCGAGTGCGTCGACATCAAAACCGCCGACTTCGGTGAAAAGGTTGAACTGGCGGACCACCGCCTTTCTCCGGACGCCCAGGATCATGTTGTAGTTGCCCCACATCATGTCGGGCAGAACGATCACATCGCCGGGATCAACCCAGACATCGGCGAATATGCTGATGGCATGGGTAATGCCGTTGGTCACCACCGGCATACTCACGCTCTTTCCGGCAAGCGACGGGTTCTTCTGAAACAGACTGTCGCGCCATGCGGCTCGCAACTGGGGAATTCCGAAAGACGGGGCATAGGTGAGCGACTCTTCGGCGGTCAGGCCGCAGACCGAGTCCATAACCGAGGGCAGAACCATGGCGCCACCCCCTTCTTTGGCGATACCGATGGTGGCATTCAATTTATGGGCCTTTTGCTTGGCTTCCGCACTCTGGGACAGGATCCCTTTCGGGAAAAACAACTGCCGCCCGACTTCGGACAGCATTGCAAAGACATGGGGGTTTTCTTTTTCGACAATTTCATTTAATTGAGACGCAAGTGGATTCATGACATTAATCCTTACCGGTTAAGGCTTCTGAGAAATTCGAATGATCCCCTACGGAAAATTCTGCAACCATTTTTTTTCTACTTTTTCCATGAAATTGTCAAGAGCTATCCCGCACATCCGTCGCACATCCGGGGATTTCAGATACCGGCTCTTTTCTTCCGATTCGGCGATTTGCAGTCATGGTTGTGCCGATCCCCCCAGCTCTCGGACTTGCATTTGAACGCCGCATCTTTTGCCATTTGCATTCCCCCCCCTGGTATGATACTAAATTTTGCGTTCAAGGCTAAACGACTCCGAAGTATCAGCACACCGGCATACGGAATTTTATGTAATAAAGTCAATTGTTTGTCAAATAGGAAAGGGCGTTACATTAACGAAATGACGACGATTTTTTTGATATTCCTCAATGCCTCTGTCTTTCTACTGCCGGCTGCGGCCAATCTTACGGAAATAGCAATTAACTTCTCCGAAAGTTGAGTTATTTTAAGGCGACGTCCCTTGCAAGGCAGGAAAAATTATGAAATGCGTGAAATCGGAAAGGTTGACGTTTATACAGGTGGGGTCTGTTTACACTAAATTGGGACTGAAGCTTGGTTTCACCCTGTTTGGATTTATTTTTATTGCAGCGTCATTTTTCTCAAAGGCTTTGGTTAACATCTCAGGAGGATTCCTGGGGGTGCTTTTCCTGCTTTGGCTTCTATTGTGCGACAGGCATTTTTTCAAAAAAAACAATTACTTGAAATATTTGTTGGCCCTTATCGGTGGCGGGGTTTTTCTGTCACTCTTTTCCAAGAATGCCGGCTGGACTTCGGTGATTTCCTATCTGAACAACACGAAATTTCTGCTGGCCCCATTTCCGTTGGCCGTGGCTGTATCGAACAGACAAATGTTATGGATCGGATACGTCGTGTTGTTGGTTTCCTGTCTGCTGTCGATTTGCTACGGTTGGTTTTCAAATGGTGCAATTGTGTATGGCGCGTCGAATGGATTTCTTCCCGTGGGGCGCTATGCAGACCAATTAATGGTAACCTTACTGGTGTTTCTTGCTATTTTCTTTGATGCTGAAACCTCAAAAAGCTTAAACATTCGCGGGTATGTCTTTTTATCTGTCTTGAGTGGTTTTTTATTTTTCTGTTTGATCATGACGTCGCAAAGAGGTTCATGGACCGGTTTTGCGGTCAGCGCTCTACTATTGGCTCTGTTCAATATAAAACGGAACAAAAAAGTCTATATATTTTTTCTTGTTGCAGTCGCGATCATTCTATTTGTCGGCGCTAAATTCTATCGAGAAGTTCGATCGATTGCTGATTTAAAGACAAATGCATCAAATATTGTTCGATTGCAGTTATGGAGCAGCGGGCTGGATTTTTCATTTGAAGAACCGTTATTCGGATATGGAGCGAGCAATATCGAAGAAGAATTCAAACAGTTTTATTATTCGCAACCCGAGCAGTACCAGAAAAAATATCCTAAAGCCATTCAGTTTCCCGGCAATTTTCATAATACTTATTTACAGATTATCGCAGAATCCGGCTGGATTTATTTCATACTTCTTGCACTCTATTTTTTTTGGGTCATGAAAGCGGGCATGAAGACTCTTTTAAAGGGCAGGACTCCTTCCGAACTGCCGATGCGCGTAACGGCTATCGTTATGCCGGGATTTCTCGTTTCCCAATTTTTTCATGGTGATCTTTTTTCCTATGGCGGAGTTGCCTTTATAATTGTTCTCAGCTTCGGCTTGCAAGCACTTGCTAAAAAAGATAAAAAGGAGACCAAGTGCAGTACCTACTAATCTCCAAGGACTATTATCCCTACCATTATGGTGGGATGGCGAATTATTATCGTGGCTATGCGGATGGTTTCGGTGATGACATACGTGTTTTAATCCCCGGAAATAATTCGATTTTGCCGGATGGTCAAATAGATCATCGGGTAGTGCCAATTTACACCCGTTCAAACAATCCGTCTTCTTTTTTTCACAGAAGGACGGTTTATCGAAAAGCCGCACGCCTCATTGAAGAAGGCGCAGGGCCTTGGGTCGTTTTATGCGGAAATTTCCGGCCCTATGCCGATGTGTGCTATTGGCTGAAAAAAAAATATAACGTTGCCGTATATCCTTTTTTTCATGGAAATGATCTCTTGCGCGTGCTGAAACGACTTGCCAATAACCCTCTGAAGAGGTGGAAATACGACAAGCTTTTTCTGGCATGCGACGGCTTTATTGCCAACAGTCGATACACAATGTCGCTCATTCCGGAAGAACACAAATATAAAAAGAAAATAATCATTGCGCCTCCCGGAGTTGATGCCGGATATGCCCACCGTTCCATCAAGGAGCCCTTGTTTGCTGGTGATTATGATATTCGATTAATCACCGTATGCAGACTGGATCATCGGAAGGGCGTGCATAACGTAATAGAATCGGTGAAAATCTTAAAAGAACGAGGTATATCTTGTTACTATGATGTCATCGGAAAAGGAAATGTTGAAAGATACCGTTCAATAGCTTCCTCTTCTGGCGTGGCGGATAGAGTTGCCATCCATGGGTATAAAAATGAAACCGACAAAATCGCCCTTTTAAAAGTTTCTGACATTTTTATAATGCCTTCACAGATATCGGAAAAAAACAATGACGTGGAAGGTTTCGGTATCGTATACTTGGAAGCGAGTGCATTTGGAAAACCGGTGGTGGCTGCCAATACAGGCGGAATTCCTGATGCGGTGATCGATGGTCGCAACGGACTGCTCGTCCGGGACCCGGATGATCCTGTTGAAATTGCGGATAAAATTGAGACGCTTTACAGGGACAAGAACATGGCGATTCAATTAGGACGTCACGGGCATGAAAGAGTCAACAAAAAATTTCTTTATCCGTCATTGGCTGAGGCGTTGAAGAAAGAAATCTCAAAACAGAATTGAGAACGGGTTTATTCTGATAATTTCCCCGAAGTATTTCCCCAGAGCAATAGGTACCGTTTTCTTATAATATCCGGTGCATATTCGGAAACGGAGGCTTTTCCGTTTTCCGCGTAGGTTTTCCTTTCCCCGGGATTTTCGTAAATCGAATGATGGCGTCGACTATGGCCCGGCTGTTTTGCGGCGGTATAAGAAAAATACCTCAAGTGCTTGCGCAAGGGGGAATCCTTCCTGCAAACGAGCGTCTGTTCGATATTGCATTCGGATAAAATTCTATCAACAGCGAGGTTTGACATTCTCCACCGCTGAAACCTCCGGCCATTGACATGGGTGATATGCATGGTGCGTTTCCGATTATTGGAGCAATCGATTGAAGAGTTGCATCATTTGCGTAACGGTTCGCTCGACATTGAAATCGTCGATTATGGTCTGCCGGGCCGTCTCCCCTATTAATCGCGCTTTTTCCGGATTGTTGATCAGAAAGGTAATAGCGGCGGCAAGCGCTTCCGGGTCTTTTGGCGGGATGAGCAGACCGTTTCGATTGTGCTGGACGATTTCCGGCATCCCCCCGACCCTGGTGGCAATCGACGGTATACATTGCGACATCGCCTCTACCAGGGCTTTCGGGAAGCCTTCGCGTTCGACGGAGGGCATAACGAACGCCGAAAATGTTTTCATCAGCGACTGTGCATCGTCCCGGAATTCCGTAAAGTGTATATATTCGGAAGCCTTTTCTTTTTTCACAAGCCGAGGTAAGGATTTATCCCGAATATCGCCGATCAGAAGATAGTGCACATTGCGATCGGATATACGCTTTCGGGAGCGTATCAAAACATCAATTCCCTTGACCGTGCGCATGTTGCCGACAAATCCAACTACGAAAGCACCCGGAGGTATCCCCCATCCAGAAAGATCTTTCCGGGGGCAGTCGTTGTCATACCATCCCACATCATGTCCCTTATGAATGGTCACCAGGCGCTCTTCCGGAATGTGTCTGGTCATCAGGTATTGGCGAACCGCTTCAGAGACACATACGATGCGATCCACTCCGGGGTTTAGATAAGTGAACCAGTCGCCCGGATTCCACTTGCTGATGTGGCCGGATGTGCCGCGATAACCGAGAATTTTAATTTTTTCATCCCGGGCGGCGATTAACGCATTGGATAGGGCGTTGTTCCGTGGGGCATAGATTATGTCAAAGGGTCTTTGTTTCAGGTGTCCACCGATAAAGCGAATGGCCCTTAGGTCCATCCGACCGCGGATCTTCAGGTGAGATAAAGAGATACCGGCATCCATGAGTTCGGAGGTACCCGAAGCCTCTGGTTCGCAGATCATGTCGACGTGCATGCCGGATCGGGCAAGAGCGGCATACAAGGCTTTTTCAGGCTTGTCGAATCTTGTCGTGATGATGAGAAGGGAAAGTGAGTTCGTCATGGCCAAAGAAACTCCTTTTTACCGTGCGTGTACAACAAAAGCGATGCCCCGAAAAGGTGCGACAAGGATTTGGTGTTTCTTGTAGAATTCTTTTTCATATTTTACAATGGGAAACCTGCGGAAAACAGGATCGGGATTTCATGCCGGTTCGACAGGACTCATCCACTGGTATTTTGAGCTGATCGGGGCATTATTACCACTCAATGAGGGATATGCGGCTATCCGCCGAGGGCATTGCTTATCACCTGAACGACGGTTTCGGGGCTCAAGTGCTGCATGCAGGGACTGTATTGCTGCGGGTCATCATGACAACCTTCCAGACCGCAGCCGGAGCAAGCCGCGTCTTGCACCAGAAAGACATTTTTTACCTTTTGCAACCCCTTGCAGGTAAAGGGCGGACGGTCTTCACTGTAACCTCGGGGCCAGGGCCCCCAGTAGACCGGATTCGTCGGCCCGAAAAGGGCCACTGTGGGGACACCGTGTGCCGCCGCCAGATGAGTGATCCCCGTGTCCGGTCCGATAAACAGAGCGCATCCGGCAATAAGGCCGCTGACCTCAGAAAGGGATAATCGGCCGGTAGAATCGATTACCAAGGGTGAAATATCGTTTGTCAGAATGCTGCCGTTGTAACGTTTTTCTGAAGCGTCATTTCCGCCGGTTATAATAGCAGGCATTCCGGCATCATGAAGGTGACGAAAAACTTCGGCCCATCCTTGTTTTGTCCAGCATTTATAAAGGTTGCGCGCATAAAGGTGAGCAACGGCATACGGTGTTTTTTCCGGCAGGGTTGCAGGATAATCGATGATGCGCTCCTGTTTTTTCACGGGGGGTGGAACGACTTCATAAAAACGGGGGATATCCACGATATCGGCCAACTGAAGACCCTGAATCACAACATGTGAAGCACTGTCACCCTCTACCCACGCATGCAATAAAAATTTTTGCCACCATTTAAACCCATTGCCGGCTTTGACGATTGCAAACCGCCTGCGTCCACAGATAAAGGCATTTATGATTGAGCGATCGCCGGCCCGTACGGACAGGGCGATATCATAATGACGGCACAATCGTATAAAAAACAGCATGTATCGATAAACCCCCTCTTTTCGGGAGACTTCAATACAGGCATTGATATCCGGGTTGCCGTCAAGGATTTCGCCACGCCCTTTCGGAACCAGAACATCGATAACAGAATGGGGATGCGCCCGCCTCAAGGACCGCATCAAAGGGGTCGCCACGAGTACATTGCCTATAACCAGTATTCGATTTATTGTCAAAGATTTCAAAACAAGTTTCCCCTATTGTTTCCGTATCCCGCCACTGAAATATTTCTATGCCAGAGCGACCTACCCAAAATATGATACTGGCAATGCCAAATGGCTTGTGATAAGGAACAAAAACACCTCATGTGCCAGCTTTCGTCGATTCACGGAGACAACCCGGGGCATCCAACAGGCAAAACTACAGGACAGTTCAGGTTTGGAAAAGATGAACAGCCGCAATAATGAATCATAAGGAATGAGATGTAAGGAATGAGATGAAAAAAAAACCAAATACCGGTTGGTTGGATGCCTTTTTATACTCCGCAATCTCAGATTTGTTTTTTCTATTCGGCCTCATCCCTCAAAGCACAGCAAAAAAGATTGCCGAAATACTCGGCCGTGTCTGGTTTGTCATCGATCAGCGTCACCGGGAAATCGCTGTACGGAACCTTGCACGGGCATTCGGAGACCAGATGTCTCCTGGCGAGATCCGGACCCTGGCCCGCCGGATTTTCTGTAATTTGGCGCGGATCATCTTCGAAATCGGCTGGAGCATGCACCTTGACGAATCGGGTGTCCGGAAACATATTCGGTTCAGCGGCCTTGAAAACCTACGCATGGCAAGGGAAAAAGGCCGAGGTGTGCTGATTCTGACAGCTCATATGGGCAACTGGGAGCTGCTGCTGGCCGCCGCCGGAAAGGTCGGTCTTCCCATCAGTGCCATCTATCGGCCACTTGATTTCAGGCCTTTAGATCTCTTCTTTTCTGAATTGCGCAGTCGTTCCGGGGCAAAACTTATCCCCAAGCACCGGGGCATGCGAAAAGTTATGGAAAGCCTGAGAAAAAACGAATGTGTCGGCGTACTGCTCGATCAGAACGCCCGTGGAAGGTCGGGAGTATTCGTCGATTTTTTCAGCACCCCGGCCAGCACCAACACAGGATTGGCCCTGCTTGCCCGGGCAACCGAGTCACCGGTAGTACCACTCTTTCTGGTACGGGAAGCTGATCGGTATTTTGTGAAATGCTTGCCGGAACTGCCGCTGATCAAAAGCGACAATAAGAATAAAGATGTCGAGACGAATACCCGAATCTACAACAAGGTGATCGAAAGCATTGTTCGGAACTACCCTGACCAGTGGTTCTGGGTGCATCGCCGATGGGAAAACATGCCGTAAGGCTTAATGATTACAGGTTTTAAAAACCTAAAATCTCTTTGTAAAAGGAAGGCGCCACAATTTCCCAAGATGCCCCTTACGCCTGTCAAATCAGGAAAACCGCATTATGGGATAGGCTTCAAATTCAAAAAGCGATAACGTTATGCACATAACCCACGTCAATCTGGCAAGGGGCTTCAGCGGCGGAGAACGCCAGACTGTTCTGTTGATCAAGTATCTGTCGAGACAGGAAATGCCTCAGGCGCTCGTCTGCCGGAAGGATTCTCCATTACGTGATCACCTGGCACCCGTTCCCGGACTCCGGTTCATTACGGCCGACCACATGTTCGGGGGACACTGGAAGGGCAGGCTGAAAACCGACCTGTATCATGCCCATGATGCCAAGGCCGCACACTGGGCTTTTATGGAAGCCCGGTTTAACCGGAAACCGTATATCATCACCCGCCGGGTGCCCAATCCCCTCAAACGTTTCAACATCACACCTCTGGTTTATAAAAGTGCCCACACGGTGGTGGCCATCTCCGAAAAGATCCGACAGATTTTACAGCAATACAATCAACGCCTCAACATGACGCTTATTCCCAGCGCATCGAGCGCCCTACCCTGCCGCCGGGAGCAGGTGGCGCAACTCAAAAAACGTCTGCACGGCCGATTCATTGTCGGTCATATCGGAATGCTGCTCAATAAACAAAAAGGGCAAAAATACCTGATCGAAGCGGCCCGACTCCTTAAGGACAGGTATCCGGAGATGCATTTTCTCCTGCTCGGAAAAGGCGAAGACGAGGTGGTGTTCAAAACGCAGGCAGCAGGTCTGGACAATATCGAATTCACCGGTTTTGTCGAATATCCCGGCGATTATTTAGCGGTGATGGATCTTTTCGTATTTCCGTCGCTCTACGAGGGCCTGGGGTCGTCCCTGCTCGATGCCATGTCCTACGGCTTGCCGATCATTGCCACCCGAGTGGGCGGCATCCCCGACATCATTAAAGACGACGCAAACGGCATGCTGATTCCCCCGGCAGACAGCGCCGCCCTTGCCGAGGCTATCGCCCGGCTCTATGAACATCCCGGAATACGGAACCGTTACGCCGAAGCCGGGAGAAAAACAGTGAAGGAATTTGGGGCGGAAACCATGGGAAAGCGATACCTGGAACTTTATCAACAGGTGCTGGGACACAACCGGTAAAGGGAAGGATAACCAGTAACTATTCTGCTAATACTTATCATATTTTGCAAAAAGCCGATCCCGTGCACGTGCACGAGCACGTGTACGTTCACGTGCTCGGAAAACCGGTGACATTGGTGGCGCCATTGATCATAGAATGTGCTGACGAAGGAAGCGCATCGGCTGCGTACCGGAAATCTGACCGGGTTTATCAGTTAAATAATTACAGAGAAAAAACTTTAATTGGTTATCGGGTTCGCTCCAGTAAAACTGATTCACTAAAATCTTCCTGGCACTTTTCCTTGTGCTCGTGCGCGTAATCGTTCTCGTACTCGGATTTTATGTTCGATTACGATTACGAGCACGAGCACCGTCCCGCAAGCGGGACTGAGCACGAAAAAGCACCTACTGGAGTTTTCCGGATAAGCAGAAAACCTTATTGAATCGCAGAGGGGACCCTACGACGACGCCATTATGCTTTTGTATATCAGTTCCGGTGGCATATGGTTCAGGCAGTTCAAGTGCCCCAACGGGCAGGTCCGCTCAAAACAGGGCGAACATGAAAGCCCCAGGTAATGGACATGCGCCCTGTCCGTCAATGGTGGGGTGTAGGAAGGGCTCGATGAGCCGTATATCGCTTCGATCTGAAGGCCGGATGCTGCGGCCACGTGCATCAGCCCGGAGTCGTTGGTAACTCCATGGACAGCGAGCGCCATCAGATCGATGGTGTCTTCGAGCCGCGTCTTTCCGCAAAGGTTGGCGTACCATTCTTTTTTCTCAGGACAAATTGCCTCTCCGATGCCGACTTCCTTGGCCGAACCCAGGGTCCACACCTGGTAGCCGGCGGCAATCAGCATTTCCGCCAGTTCCTGGAAATGCCGGAGGGGCCATTGCTTGGCCGGGCCGTATTCGGCCCCCGGACAGAAACAGACCACGGGCCGTTCCATCGTCAATCCCAGGTCCTTCACCAGCCGCTGCTGATTTTCGACATCTATCGTCAATTCGGGATAAAAATCGATCGGTGGCGGCAGCGGAGCCGTTTTTTCTCCTGCGAGGGCCAAAAGGCGCAGCACGGTCATATCAAGCGTCTTCTTGTCCAGTTTCCGGCGATCGTTTACCAATCCATAGCGCAATTCCCCTGTGTAACCGGTACGTCTTGGGATCCGGGCAAAAAACGGGATTATGGCCGATTTCCAGGTCCGGGGCGTAATGATCGCCCAGTCGTACGCCTCGGCGATCAATGCCCGGCCGATGGCCGCGCGCCTGAAAAACTGCATTTGACCGTGGCCGATGGGAATGGGGATGCCTTTGCGGATCTCCGGCATACGGTTTAAAATCGGCAGGGACCAGACCGGCGCCACAACATCCATTACGGCATCCGGGTGATCGGACCGGCATTTTTTAAACAGGCTCTGGGCCATGGTCATGTCCCCGACCCAGGAGGGGGCAACAAATAAGATCTTCATATTATCCTGAAAACGTTATGCCTCCGGCGAAGACCGGCAGTTTATCACCGATTTATATAATCAATGTATTCTTTTTCTTCTATTAAATCCGAGCCGTACTTGATATTAATCTCCCGCTTGACCGCCGCCCGCTCGTCGTTGGTGAAATAGACGCTTCTGGCCAGACCGATGAATTCATCGTCAAATGCTCCGGCGGCTTCCATGGCGCGAATCCGGTCTTCGATATCCCACAATTTCAGATTGATATCCAGCAATCGCTTATACTCTTCAGATGTATCGGTAATGCCGGCTATAATCATCGATTGATTCAATAGATCATATTCCCTGCGGATATTCTTCAATTTTTCATCATTTCGAACTTTTGTGAGTTTTATGGCCAGTATGCTGACCTTATCGACCAGTTCTCCCAGAGACACTTCAACTTTCATTAGACCATCCTTTTTCAGTTCTGACCGGATTGCATGCAATTCCTGAATTTTTATCCAAAAACCATACGAACAAAGATATTTCAAGTAAAATGTGGTTTACCGGCATACCGAATCCAACATTGTCACATCCAGGCAATTGATTGCTCGATATTTTGATTTTTTTACCTTGACTAAAATGACGGACACCAAATAAGACAATGCCTGAATCGGCCTATTTTTCCTGAAAAATTTTCCAGCTCCGCATAGGGTAAAATTTCAGAAGCGTGCTCTAACAAAAATTGTTTCATATACATAAAGAGCGTTACTCCAAAATGCCGCTTATTCCCGCTAAAAAAATCTGCCTGATCCGGACTTCGGCAATAGGCGACACCGTCCATGCCCTCGGCCTGGTCAATGCACTGAAAAAAGGATATCCGGATGCCCACCTGACCTGGGTGTTGCAGTCGATTCCCTATGAAATGGTCATGCATCAACCGGGAATTGACCGGTTCATCACCTTTGACCGGAAAGGCGGCTTCCAGGATTGGCGGAACCTGCGGCAGCGCCTGCGCAAGGATCATTTTGACCTGGCGATCATCCCCCAGGCCAGTTCAAAAACAAGCATGATCACCCTTTTTACACGGGCGGGAATCCGGCTTGGTTTTGATTTCAAACGGTCCCGGGAATTTCACTGGATAGTCACGAACCGGCATATCGAACCCCGTCCGATGCGCCATGTCCAGGATCAGTTTTTCGAATTTGTCGAACACCTTGGAATCACCGATTACCCTGTGGAATGGAATTTCCATTTCACAGATGAAGAACGGCAATGGCAGCAGTTCTTTTTCGATTCAATCGACCGGCCGGTCGTCGGTTTTGTCGTCGCTTCGGCGCATCCTGAAAAAGACTGGAGTCCTGCCGGGTACGCCGAGGTTATGGATCATGTGGACAGCCGTCTCAACCTGCAGCCGATGATTATCGGCGGTCCGAGTGCCGGTGAACGGCAGATTGCGGAACAGATTGCGGATCGATGCCGGTGCACCCCGGTATTCGCACTTGAAAAGCCGATCCGGAGGACCATGCTCCAGCTCGACGGTTCGCGGCTGATAGTATCCCCCGATACCGGGCCGCTTCACATTGCCGTAGCATTGAATATCCCCACCGTAGGGCTTTACGGATATTCGGACCCAAGGCGATGCGGCCCTTTCCGAAAATTTCATGATCTGCTCATCGACAAATACAAGGAACCGGACATGCCATCCCCTCCAATTACCCGCAAGGTAAAGTCGGGACGCATGCAGCGGATTACAACGGCAGAAGTCATCGGGAAAATCGAACTGGGGCTGAAAATTTACCCCGATCGCCGGAAACGAGATTGACAGCATGGCCGATATGATCACAGTCCAGGATTTCCAGGGATACCGATTCGGTTCGACAACGGGGCTCGGCGCCGAACAGATGGAACGCCTCATCGGGCAATTCAGTCGAGAGCCCGAGAAGGCCTCCGGCAATCTCGGCGGCCGCAACCAGCCCCATTTCATGGATCTGGAAGGCCACGGCCCGGTTGTTATCAAACATTACTTCCGCGGAGGGGTGCTCCGGCACATCAACCGGCGCACCTATCTGAAACTGACCGGAACCCGCGGCCGGTTCGAGTTTGAGCTATTGACACGGATTCGGGATATGGGGGTAAATGCACCGGAACCGGTTGCCTTTGCCCACAAAGGCAGGCTTTTTTACCAGGCCTGGCTGGTTACGAAAAAGATTCCGGAGGCCCAAACGCTGGCCGACTTGAGCCGTTCAGCCCCCGAACGTGCAAAAGCGGTCATGCCGGCACTCATCGACCAGGTAAAACTCATGATCGAAGCCGGTGTCCTTCACGTGGACCTGCACCCGGGAAACGCGTTGATCGACGCTGAGGAAACAGTTTTTATAATTGATTTTGACAAAGCGAAAACCGGAAGGAAAAACCGGTCCATGCTTCACCGCCGGTATCTGCGGCGCTGGGAACGGGCTGTAAAGAAATACGGCCTGCCCGCGTTTCTTTCAAGCCGGCTGAGAACCGGTTTAACAGCTGAAGACGGAAGATAAAACCCGGACACCAAAGGAACCGCACCGGTGCCGTAGGAGCGGGCCATGCCCGCGATTCGCGGGTTATCGGATTCTCGGATTATCGGATTATATGGTGTCATTTGTGTCATTATTTTTCTTCACGGTCTGTTTGCTTTCGAGGGTCGCGGGCATGGCTACGAGAAAGGGTCGCGGGCATGGCCCGCTCCTACGAACACCATCGGTCCATTAGGATGCAAACCCGACCTGCGGTTCTCGGCATCGTAAATAAAAAGGATCTATGCAAGCCAGGCATTTTGAGAAGGACGCCAACAACAAAAAGGCGACGCAAAAGCGGGGAAAATCCCTGCATTCTGCGTCGCCTTGAAAACGAACGGCGTCTTTAAGGCTTCAGATTATTTCCCGCCGCGCTTGGATGCTTTAATCGGGTTGACCTTGGCTTTGGCTTCCGCAACCGCGTTTTGCACATGGGTGGCCAAATTACAGTTGCCGTTTTTCCATTTCACGGATGGGTCCGGGCAGGCTGAGCAGAACCAGCCGGTATCAAACTGGGCGCTCCTGTTGCAGCCATTGCAGGATTCAATAATTTCAACACAACTTCCACCATTGAAATTACAACCTTTTTTGGTCATAAACGCGCAATCCATACCTTTTCGAGTCGTTTCACAGATCATATCAAGTTTACCCCTTTCTTGTTGATATAAATACGGCGCCGCAAACCAACCTGGGCGCACGGCGCCGCAAATATTTAAAAATGTGTTTACCTAATTGCCGCAATGGTAATCGGGACCAAGCTTTACAGCAAACTCGAACTGTTTGTCAATCAAAAAATTCTCTAATTTTAATCGTCTTACAGGAGGATTAAATCGTTTACTTGCTTTTTTTTCAAAATATTGTAATTTTCCATACCAAACCGGCAGCTTTATACCGAACACATCAGCAAAGGCGAAAATGAATGTCCATTGAACAAGCCGTTCAGGTACTTAAGACAGAAGCAGAAGGGATTCTGCAATTAATAGAACGGATCGACGAAAATTTTAACAGGGCCGTAGATCTCATCTACGGATCCCGGGGGCGGGTAATCATAGCCGGTATCGGCAAGTCCGGCCTGATCGGCCGGAAAATCGCCGCCACATTAAACAGCACCGGCACCCGAGCCATTTTCCTGCACCCGGTGGAAGCCATGCACGGAGATCTGGGCATCGTTTCCGACAACGATGTCTTTCTCGCCCTTTCCAACAGCGGAGAAACCGATGAACTGAACATCCTGCTGCCAAGCATCCGCAATGTCGGCTGCCCGATCATCGCGTTTACCGGAAATCCGTTATCCTTCATGGCCAGAAACAGCGATATAATAATTGATGTCGGTGTGGAAAAAGAGGCCTGCCCCCTCGGCCTGGCGCCAACCACAAGCACCACGGCCCAGTTAGCCATGGGCGATGCACTGGCCGTGGTACTGCTCGATAAACGCAAATTCAATTCAAGTGACTTTCAAAAATTTCACCCCGGCGGAAAACTCGGCCAGCGGCTTTCTTATAAGGTCAGGGATATCATGCTCGTCGGCGATGTTGTACCGATTGCCGTCAAAGGCATGTCCCTGGAAAGCGCCCTGCCGGTAATGGACGAAAAGAAACTCGGTGTTATATTCATTACCGACGACAATGAAAGACTGCTCGGCATCATAACCGATGGGGATGTCCGACGCATGGCGGTAAAGAGGGCAATCGCATATGAAAAGCCGGTAGAATCCATAATGATTAAAAACCCGAAAACCGTTTTTCCGAAAACGCCGCTTTACGAAGCCCTGAACATCATGGAAACCCATCAAATCACGATCTTGCCGGTGATTGAAACCGATCAGCGGATTATAGGAGCCCTGCACCTGCACGACATTCTTGGCAAGGGCGCCTTGAAATTCAACGGAGTGTAAACAAAAAAAAGCAGGAAAACTCATATGGCCAAGCTAAATCCTTTCGATGTTCTCGATACTCACATTGAATCGCTCGGAGAAGCAAAAATTGATTCACCGATCATTCGTGAATTAAGCGGTGTAAGCGAAGATATTTTCAAAGAGGATTCCGAAAAAATTCTCGTTGATGCCGACCCTTACAAAATCATGGAAATCGTCAAAGCCGGAAAAGTACCGCCGGCCTTTGAACTCGCCGGACCAAGAAGAAAAATCTACTTTGATCCGAGCAAGTTAAAATGCGCCCTGGTGACCTGTGGGGGGCTCTGTCCAGGACTAAACAATATCATTCGTTCGATCGTACTCGAACTCTACTATATATACCGGGTGAAGCACATTTACGGGATCCGATACGGTCTGCAGGGATTTATTCCGGAGTACTGCCATGATGTCATGGAGCTCAGTCCGGCCAGCGTCGTGGGCATCCATGAAATCGGCGGCACTATCCTCGGCTCATCCCGGGGCCCCCAGGATATCGATGCCATTGTCGATTGCCTGGAACGAATGAATATCGGCATCCTGTTCATGATCGGTGGGGACGGCACCCTGATGGCGGCATCCAAGATCGGCCAGACCATCAAGGAACGCAAATTGAAAATCAGTGTGATCTGCATCCCGAAAACAATCGATAACGACATTTACCTGGTTTCGAAATCTTTCGGATTCGATACCGCCGTTGATATCGCCACCGAAGCGATCAAAGGCGCTCACAAGGAGGCCGAAGGTTATCCCTATGGCATCGGGTTTATCAAACTCATGGGACGGCACTCCGGGTTTATTGCGGCTACGGCCACTCTTGCCCAGCAGGATGTAAATTTTGTTTTGATCCCGGAAATCGATTTCGACCTGGAAGGGGAAAACGGTTTGCTGACAAAGCTGGAAGAGCGGCTGCTGCAGCGCAAACACGCTGTGATACTGATTGCAGAAGGCGCCGGTCAGAAATTCTTCGATACCTCTAAAAAGGAATACGACGCATCCGGCAACCTGAAACTCCATGATATCGCGGTTTTTCTTCAAGACCGGGTCAAGGGGTATTTCCAGAAGAGAAATCTGGATATAACATTAAAATATATAGATCCGAGTTATATGATCCGCAGCCTGCCCGCAAATTCAAACGATCACGTATATTGCACATTTCTGGGAAGGGATGCCGTCCATGCGGGAATGGCCGGAAAAACAGACGTGATCGTCGGCCACTGGAATGATTACTTTGTCCATGTCCCCATAACGCTGACCGCTGGCAAACGCAAACACGTCGATTCGGGGGAAAAACTCTGGCAGACCGTACTTGAAGCTACAGGCCAGGGCAGCTTGGTCAACCCATAAGGTTTAAGGTTCAAGGTTCAAGGCTGCTGGTTCCCAAGCTCCGGCTTGGGAACCCGGTTTCAGGAAGCTCCAGCTTCCATGCGCTCTTCCCATGCCCGCCGCTACCGTCGAATCTCCTCAAACCGGCCCCGCTTGATGTCGAGCAGATATATTTCCTTTTCGGCTTCGCCATTTCGTGCAAATTTTGTTATCCCGGTTACTCCTTCAAAGGCGGGCATGTCCAGCAGGGCCTCTTTTAATGTCTGCCGGTCATTGATCTCCGGACGAGCAATCAGATCAAACAGAATGTTTGCAGTATCATAACTGACCGCTTCGATAAATTCCGGTGAATGCCCGAATACAGCAGTATACTCGTCGACAAAGCGTTTAACGCCGGGATCCTGACTATTAGCGAAAAACCCTTCCGGAATAACGGCTTTCCGGATCTGATACCGGGCAATATCAATCAGTTCCTGTGAATGCCAGAGATTGGTTCCCAGCAGATAAACATCCTTTATGTCATAATACCGCAATTGCGGTATTATCAAACCGGCCTTCCGGGGGGAATCGGGAATAAAGATGGCATCGAAATCAACTATCGGCTCCGGTTCAGCATCTTCTGTTTCAACCGATTCCTCCAATTCAAAAGGCGCCCGTCCAACCATTTCTCCCGTTCTTCTTACCTGACCCGGCTGTCCGCCGATGATCGCATCATCGTTAAAGAGGTTGTACGGCATCCTCTCCGCTTCAACCAGCGCCTCGATATCCTCCGATGTAATCTCCGCCCGTTTCAGATCTTCGGGCAGTTCATAATAAAGGCCGACCAGCTTTTTGATCGATTCCGAAAAATCGGTATGCGCCGGGTTATAGCTTTCCAGACCGACGATTTCGCCGCCATTTTCAATGAGTGCGTCCCAGAACAAATTCAGAAATGTCCGGCCGTACACCTCGTCGGGATAAAGCACGGCAAATCGCTTAAGCCCAAGAGTTCCCATTGTATATTTTACCAGGATTTCCACTTGCATTTGCGGGGTGAGGAAATTGCAAAAAATATAATCGCCAATGTCCACATCCCCGGGCTTCTGCGTCATGGTAATCATTGGAATCCCCAGCTTCTGAGCAACCTCCGCAGCAGTCGTGGCGGTGACCATCGGACCGATGATCGCCGCAACCCGCTGTTCGGAAAGTTCGTATACCGCCTGCGATGCCAGGTCAGGATCTCCTGCGGTATCTCGAACGATCAGCTCAAAAGGCGGGTCAGCAACGTTGCGCTTTCCGGATTCTGATAACGCGAATTCTATTGCACGCAAAGCCTGACGACCAAAGGCTTCATATTTTCCGGAAAGCGGCAGCAGACATCCGATGCGATGCCCCTCAAAAAACGAAGCGGTCCGAAGGGACTCTATTCGTTTTTCGGCAAATTCGATCAATTCATGGCGGGGGTAAGTCTCTATGAATCGGGACAACACGGAATGGGCTTCCCCGATACGCCCTTGTGCCATAAGGTTTGTCCCGAGCTGATACATGAAATAGGCACTTGGCGGCTCCCCATTCAGCCGTTCGAGCATCTTCCGAATATCGGCCGGTTCCTGAAATGAAAGTGCTGCGATCAGCCGTTTGCCCACCAGACGGCGCTGCGCTTTCTCAGCCATGTCAAATGCCTTAAGAAAATGGAGCAGCGCTTCCCGATAGGACTCCATAGCCATATGCGAATCACCGACAATCAAGTCGATTCTCAATCGAATGTCCCGGGGCAAACGCTCCGCCTCAATACCTTCGGAATACGCAATGGCCCAACGAAAGGACCCTTCCTGATAATATGTGTAAAGAATCTCGACCCGGGCTCTTTGGTTGAAATCCGTTCCAGGGTATTTTTCAATCAGTTCCGCATAGACATTACGTGCCTGTTCATAATGCTTCTCCTCAGAATAAATCTTTCCTATTTTCATCAGAGCCGCCGGTGCAAGTCCCGAATCGGGATATTCGGAAAGGTATTCCCGGTAAAGCACCAGGGCTTCCTGGAAATTCTCGTTCCGGAAATTCTTTTCAGCCGTTTCAAACAGCGTCTCTTCCGGTGACGGCGCTTTCAGGTCTTTAAATACGTTGCCGATTTGCGCACAGGATGCACAACACAAGATAATTAATATAAATAGAATAAAATACTTTCGTTTCATATCCCGTCATCAACTTTAAGAGGTTATTTAATATCTTCTTACTTCAGCAAAGAACCGGGGAAAAGTCGAATGGCTTACAAGATTGAGTTCTTCTTCCGCGAGGGCATATATGGGTGTATCAATTTTCAACACGGCAGATGGGCCATTTCATGAAGCCATCAGTCTTGACACCTACCATATCAGGCATATATAGTACAGGTTCTATTAACATGACTACCGAAGCATGTGCAACGGTGATTTCCGGGTGGCCCATTCCTGCTGCTTTCAATCCAGGCGCCTGCCTCTTATCGTAATCCCACAGTTAAGGATTTGTCGAATGACGACCAAACAATACGGCAATTTTGTATTTTTATCGGTTCTACTATTATGTTTCCAAGCCATTCCAACTTCCGCGGAAATTTACAAGTATATCGATGATAACGGCATCATCCATTATACGGACAACCTGACCACTATCCCATCGGAATACCGATCACAACTCGAACAACAGGTAAAAAAAACGGCACCGGCACCGGCACCGGCCATCGAAACCAGGACTTCATTGGAAAAACGTCTTCCTCCAAGGGACACAAATGAAAGCAAATTGGAGGTATCCGGCCTGGATCGTCATGCGACCGCGCTATCGGAATCCGGTCCTTCCGCCGATATGGCATTGCCCCCGGATTCAAAACAGTCTTCCATCGGATCGGACAAATTGCCGATTACCGAAACAGAAAAACCAATTAAAGAAAATATTGAGACTTCCGGAACTTCCGATTCAGACCACGCACCATCGCTTACAAATCCCCCTTCGGATGCACCCTCCGAGGTCTCGCAGCCCGATGTGATCAAACCGGCAACCGAGCAGGTCAAAGCAATCTCCGGGGAAGAGGTTAAATCCGAACGGATCAGGCAGCTGGGCGAGCAAAAAAACACGCTGGAAGAGAAAGTAAAGCAGCTGGATCAACAATACCGGACCGTTCTTGAGGAACGTAAACGATTGGAAGACCACCGCAAGAGCCTGACTTCCAAAGCCGAAATCGAAACATACAATCAACAGGTACAGCAGCTCAATGATAAAATTCAAGAGTACCGCAGCCGGCGGCAAACACTTGAATTTGAGGTCAGGACATTCAACGATTCAATTATTCGATAATAAAAAAGAACTTTTGCCCGGCATCAATTGACCACCTCTTCCGGGCTGTGAAATTCCGGTACAAGTTCCCGGAAAATCTTTCGGATCGCTTCGGTATCCTGTTTTTCAGCCGCAGCGGTCAGTATTTCAAGTTTTGCCCGCATCTCGTCAAGATCGCAGGCGGCCCCTTTCAAGACCATGATCTTCTCGTGGTCGGTAGGCTGAATCCCTTCGCCTGCCGTAATCAGTTCCTCATACAGCTTTTCCCCGGGGCGCAGGCCTGTATACTCTATTTTAATATCCGCATCCGGAACAAGTCCGGATAACCGGATCAAATCTGTTGCCATATCCACGATTCGAACCGGCTCTCCCATATCCAGAAGAAAAATCTCGCCACCCTTCCCCATCCCACCGGCTTGAAGGATCAGCTGACAGGCTTCCGGAATCATCATGAAATACCGGGTCATTTCCGAATGGGTTACGGTTATCGGACCGCCTTCCCGGATCTGTTTCTTAAAAAGCGGAATCACACTTCCGGCACTGCCCACCACGTTTCCAAATCGCACGCAGACAAACCGGGGGGTTGCACCGGGAAAACATGCGTTCTGATTCTGCACGATGATTTCCGCCACCCGTTTGGATGCGCCCATGAAATTCGTCGGCCGCACCGCCTTGTCCGTAGAGACGAAAACGAACTGTTCCACGTTAAAATTCCTTGCTGCTTCCACCACGTTCATGGTGCCGAAAATATTGTTTTTCACCGGATTCCACGGCTGAGACTCAAGCATGGGGACATGCTTGTACGCCGCGGCATGAAAAACCGTCTGCGGCTTGTATTTCCGAAATGCAAAATTTACCTGGGCAACATCCTGGACATCGGCGAGCAGTGGAATAATCCGTATCTGAGGAAAATTCTTCCGGAGCTCCATTTCAATTTCATAGAGCGCATTTTCCCCCCGATCGAATAAGACAAGCATCTTCGGGCAAAATCGCAGGATCTGGCGGCACAGCTCCGACCCGATCGATCCGCCCGCCCCGGTCACCAGCACACACTGGTCCCGCAGGTAAGCGCCAATCCGGTTTTCATCCAGCCGAATGACCTCCCGTCCCAGCAGGTCGCGATACGCCACTTCCCGGATGGCATTGATGGAAAGGCGGCCGTCGATCAACTCCCTCATACTCGGGACGGTCTTGAATGGGATACCGCTTTGTTTGCAGCATTCCACGATCCGCCGCATTTGACGACCGTGGGCCGAAGGCATGGAGATCAACGCCTCGTCGGCTGCCACTCTTTCGGCAACCGCCTTGATTCGGTCTACGGACCCAAGCACGGGAATCCCATGTATCTTTTTACCGATCTTTACCGGGTTGTCATCAAGAAAGCCGACCACCTGGTATTGGAGACGACCATTGTCCCGAATCTCCCGATACATTTTCTCCCCGCAGTCGCCCGCCCCTATGATCAGCAGTTTCTTCTGGTCTTTTGACTGATTCCGGATCCAATTAAATGCATTAATAAAAGCAGTACCT
The DNA here is from genome assembly GCA_024636355.1 of Desulfobacteraceae bacterium. Classification (GTDB taxonomy): domain Bacteria; phylum Desulfobacterota; class Desulfobacteria; order Desulfobacterales; family Desulfosalsimonadaceae; genus JAGXHH01. The sequence goes on from JAGXHH010000207.1 coordinate 23,105, forward strand.
GGCGATTTCTCTTCCCTGATCCCCTCGAAATAGAAACGGACGCCAACCCGAAAGCCTGCGACCATAAGAATGGTCAACAACCAGTCGATCACGAATACCGAACGGGAAAAACCCTCAAACCTGTTGCTCAAAAGTAAGGCAAACACAATGACAAGGGTACTGGAAGTGGCCGCTTTTATGATGTTGATCAGATCGGCGATGCTGGTATACCGCCACATCCCGCGGTATAGATCAAAAAGGTAGAAAAGAATGAGCTTGACAAACAGGACAACCGGCAATGCATTTGTAAACAAACGCCACTTGTCGGCGGTAATTTCCAGATCAAACCGGACCAGGTGAGCGATATATAATGCACCCGTAAAAATAAGGATGTCAATAAAGACAACAATGAATAGATTGGCGTACTTTTCAATTAAATACAATTTATATACTTTTCTTTTGAATTCAAATTCATGTTATTTTCAGGATACTAACTACATCCTTTCGGGATCTTTCCGTGAGCTTCTTGAACTGCAACCGGGTATTACGTCCGTTTTAAAGAAAGTCGACTCCTGAATCCAAACTGGCTCAACTTCTCAAGATCAAAAGAACACTCTTGGGGTCTTGCTGTTCGTTTTTGATATTATGTGGCATGTTGAAAGGGTTTCCTCAAATACCTGCCAAACCATCCGAGTCTTCCAAACGCCTCGTCAAGACAGATAGGTTACTCAAAATTAAAAACCGATTAAGAACTTTTAGTGCATTTCTTTTAGATCCTTTCGCAGCTACGATCATCGCCTTCTATCTTCCTTCCGCCTGTCGTTTACGCCACCCCCGCCTTAAACCAAACTGCCGCCACCACCAGCGGCATATATGCAATAATAACTCCCAGAGCGCCGTCGAGCCAGCCAACTGCCACCAGAACCGCCACCGGAAGCAACCAGAAAAGGTTGATCGCGCCATATGCCAGCGAAACCGGCGGATGGGCTCCAAGTCGCCGCACCGCATGCTGGTAGGCATGACTGCAGTGAGCTTCGTATACTTTTTCACCACTCCATGCCCGGCGCAGAAGAGTCACCGTGGCATCCACTACAAAAGCTCCCAGCAAAATCACCCAGCCCCAAAACAGCTCAGAAACGGTCCACCCTGCCTGGATGGATAAAATACCCAGCACCAGTCCCAGAAACCCGCTGCCAGCATCTCCCATGAATATCTTCGCCTTGGGAAAATTCCAGAACAAAAACCCGGCTGCCGCCGCGGCCACCAGAACAGGCGACATCCACAATGTCTTGTCCGTCGGGGATATCGCCCACAAAACCACACCTCCGACACAAACCGTAACGGCCTCAATTCCGGCGATGCCGTCAATGCCATCCATAAAATTATATAAGTTCAACAACCAAACCAGGTAAAAAGCAGCCAAGACAGATCCAATCCAGCCCAGATCCACCATTTGTCCGAATACCATTAGCGGCGGCATTCCGCCCATCACTAAAAGCGCCCATCCCGCTCCGATAAAATGCCCGATAAGCCTGATTTTTGCCGGCAGGTCCTGTTGGTCATCAAGCCAACCGACCAAGGCAACCCAAGCCCCTGCCCCCAGCAGGGCAGCAAAAAAAGAAACCGGCACCAAACCGGCAAATTTCAGCACAATCAAACCGACCAGAACGGCCAGCACAATTGCCATGCCACCCCCCCGGGGCGTGGGAACGGCATGGGA
>JAGXHH010000208.1 GCA_024636355.1 Desulfobacteraceae bacterium
CGGCAGCGTCAGATGTGTATAAGAGACAGGAAAGGGCGATACTGTAGAGCGGCAGCTGGGGTTCGACAATCCGGTCGGTGAACCAGTCCGCCATTTTCGGCAGCCCGGTCTTGTAGTCAATAATCACCATCCGGCCGTCTTCGAGCCGATCGATCCGGTCGACAAACGTGTTTAACCGGATGTCGCCGACCTGTACGATCTGTTTCGTTTCTTTTTCGATGACCTCAAACGGCATCCGCTCTTTTTCCCGTTCGAGCCATTCCGTCAACAGGTTGCATAGCCGTTCCTGCTCGAGCGCCGTGAACCGTTCGGTAAACGTTTCCGGGCGATCCTGAGCCAGGGGCCGGATCGCGTCATTCACGGCTTTCGCCACGAGGTCTGCGAGTTTTTCCGATTGAATGCCGACCAGGGTCTCATGTGTCTTTAATGCATCCCAGACAAATTCCAGTGCGTGGTGGACCAGGCTCCCGCGTGCGGCGGCATCGAGTCCGGAAACCGGCTGCTCCAATGGCTTTCCGCCGAGCCGGTAGCCGACAAAAGCGCAAAACGGGCAGGCCGCCTGGGCCTTGATGACGCCGGTACCCCCGGCGACTTTGCCGCTGTCTTCCAGGTCCGGCGCTTTCACATCCGGAAACTGTTCCAGCTTGGCCGACACCGCAAGCTGCTCGCGGTAATCGGGCGCCGCATCTGTTTCGAGGAGATCCGGCGAAAGTTCCGGCAGGTAATCGATCAGCGGACTCGGATAACAGGGGGTGTCGCCTTCGTTTTTCGGATAGCTGACCACCAGTTCACGGGCGGATGCCAGCAGCCTGCGGGTCACCTGCCGGGCATAGTCGAGCTCGCGTTCCGGGGTGGCATGGGGCAGGTTCAAACGGCGCTGCAAGGCAATCGGGACAAACGGGCTGGGCGAGGGGGACGGCGGCCAGACGTCCTGCTTCATCCCGAGAATCCAGAGGGCATCGAACCGTTCGCCGGCGGCTTCCAGCATCCCCATAACCTGCACCGGCACCTGGCCGCCTTCGGGCTGGAACAGCATTTCGCCCGCCATCCGGTTAAAAGCGCTCAGTGCTTCGGTTTCGGTCATCACCGGGATAATCCGGCCCAGTTCGGCAAAACGGGCCAATGCATCCTGCCATGCCCCGATCGTCTGGTATTCGGCACTGGTAAGCTTCCGGTCGCCGGGCCAGCCAAATGTTTCCAGAACCCGGGTAAACGCTTCGGACCAGGCAGCCGGAGAAGCGCTTTCCGGAAGATCGAGGCTGAGATTCCGGAACCGGGTAAACGCCCGGTACAATCCGGGACAGCGGCTGTGGCCGTCCGGGTCCTTTTTTTCCTGCCGGTTCATGAACCGCAGCAGCCCGTCTACCGACATGGAAGGAGCGCCGTGATCCCGGATGCGCGCATCGAGCACCGCACGAGAATACAATTCCGCCCGGCCGCCGGCGATGTACGGTGTGAGCAGCAGGGCGCTTATTTTTGACGTATCGGGATTGGCAGCAATAAGTGACAGGAGTGAAAACGCCGTCCGTATCACCGGGTAATCGACCAGCGAACGCCCTAATGAAATATTGTAGATCCGGTTCTCCATCGGCCTGGAGGCAAGCAGGGCGTCCGGATGCAGCACATCGTCAAAAACATGGACCAGCTTGTCCCGGCAGGATTCCAGCCGGGGAACGATCACCCCGATACGGTCGTCCGGAAAGTGCCTGAGCCGGTGGCGGACCCATCGGGCCGCAGACACGAGTTCCTCGTTTGCGTCGGCAAATCCGACACGAACCGCGTTTGCGGCCGTATCTTCTGCGGCATGCATACCGACACGGCATCCCCGCTTCTCCATCACTGCCATAAGGTCGGTCATCTGGGGAGAGATATCGTCAAACCCGTGAAACAGAGTCGTATCGGGAAGTTCAAGCGTGCCGTCGCTGATCTTCTCACAAACCGCATCGGCCAGGCGCGCCCGGTCCAGCCAGTTTTCCCTGCGGCACCGGCTTTCAAATGCCGCTGCCCACTCCAGGAATGCCGCCGGATCCGTTGCCGCCCATTCGGTGCCGGGATGCATCGGAACCCGCCACTGCCGGCACAGGCGCCAGGCCTGCTCGACTGAAGCGGCGGTCTCCTCAGGATGGAGCAGCGATTTGCCCGCATCGGATTGCCGGATGATCTGCTCCCAGATCATCCGCGCCTGGTGCGGCGAAATCAGCATTGGAAACGATGCCGCGCCGGGTCGGCCCGTTAAAGCCAACTGTTCCCAGCACCGTTCCAGCCAGGCGGAAAACGGCAGCACATTGGGAGTTTCCCAGGCCGTCCGGCCGTTTTGCACCTGCCGTTGACCATACCGGAAGAGAGAGAAACGGGCCAGTCGCCGGTTGACCGTTACCAGGGCGGCTCCCGTTTCAAGCAGGTCGAGCACCTGTTGTTCGGAAAAACTGTTCGGGGATTTCATGTGAATTGTGAATTGTAAATTGTTAATGGTGAATAGTTAATTACTGGAGCGAACCGGATAAACTTTGACGCCATGGCCGGGTTCGGGAAGTGGGGGCAGCAGGGGAAGAATCTTTCGTGCTACTCCGGTAAGCGGATACGATTGCAGCTCATCAGCCGACACCCAGGCATGTTCCGCCGGCCCGGACAGTTCGATTTCCCCGTCGCCGTGCTCGATGGTATACACAGCGGCCTTGACCTTGAAGTGACTGTAGGCATGCCGGATGTGTGACAGCAGGGACGGACCGGTAAGCCTCAGGCCGGTCGACTCCAAGATGATCCGGCTGCAGGCCGCATCCGGCGGCTCTCCGTCGTTTACGGTCCCGCCGGGAAATTCCCACAGACCACCGAGCAGGCCGTCGACGGGTCGCCGGACGATCAGCAGACGGTGTTTCGCACAAATCGCCCCGATGGCCATCTCATATACGGGCACCGGTTTGCGCCGGTCCCGGACCGGAAATCGGCCGGCCGCCCCCTGCAGGTACGCCTGGCAGCCTTCCCCGAGAGGACAGGTTTTGCACTGCGGGTTGCGCGGGGTGCAAACCAGTGCGCCGAGTTCCATTATGGCCTGGTTGAAGCGGGCCGGCTGCTGCCTGTCTATTAGCCGGTCGGCCGTCGCCTGAAAGATGCGATGGGATGCCGGCCGGTTGACCGGCAGGTCCATTGCAAACACCCGGGAGATTACCCGTTTTACATTGCCGTCCACGACAGCATAGGGGAGTCCGTAGGCAAAGCTTAAGACCGCCGCAGCGACATAGCCGCCCACACCTGGCAACGTGATGATCGCATCATAGGCATCCGGAATTCGGCCATCGTACTCGGTCATCACCTTCTTTGCGGCCTTGTGGAGGTTGCGCGCCCGGGCATAATAGCCGAGGCCTTCCCAGGTTTTTAAAAGCACATGAAGATCAGTGGATGAGAGGACGGAAATGTCCGGAAATTCAGATAGAAACGCATGGTAATACGGAACGACCGTCTTGACCTGGGTCTGCTGCAGCATGATCTCGGAAACCCAGATCCGATAAGGATCGGACGTCTGCCGCCAGGGAAGCTTTCGATAATTTTTCCCATACCAGTCCGTCAGCCGATTTCGAATGTTTTGAGCCAGTTTATCGCTAATAACGGGGGTTGGGTTGTCCGGGTCTGGTTTTTGATTTGCCAATATAGAGGTGCCGTAAAACGTTTTATGTTATCCAGAAAACCCAGTGCGGATTATTGAAGTCTTCGAAATCCCTATCGCTATCACTATCGAAATCGGGGATATTCGATAGCGATAGCGATTTCGATAGCGATAGCGATAGGGAAAATTCCTTATTTCCTCAACTGATCAAAGTGCCGAAATCGATGCATGGGAACCGTATCAAATTCCCGTTACGCAGCCGATGCGCTTCCTTCGTCAGCACATCCTATAAACATTTGTAATGCTGCCCGTTTTTTCGTGCACGTGAACGTACACGTGCTCGTGCACGTGCACGGATTGGCTTTTCGTCATCTCAAGTTATCAGCTGAATAGTAATTTTTCAGTCAGATTACCGAAGTATCTTTTTGATCAGGTTCAGTGTCTTCATGTATGGCGGAAAACGGAACGGGTTGTCAATGGGGGAAACATTTTTAAGGATGCTCTTCCGGTGGGAAAACGTATCGAAACCCGCCCGGCCGTGATAACTGCCCATGCCGCTCGGGCCCACACCGCCGAAGGGGAGATACGGGGTGGCAAAATGGAGCAGGGTATCGTTGATGCAGCCGCCGCCGAAAGAAAGTTCGCGCAGCACGCGTTTCTGGACCTGTTCGTTTTTTGTGAATAAATAAAGCGCCAGCGGCTTGGCCCGGGATTTCACCTTTTCAATGGCGTCATTTAAATCGTCATAGCCGATCACCGGCAGGATCGGACCAAAAATCTCTTCCTGCATCAGGGGATGGTCCCAGGCGACATTGTCGACAAGGGTCGGGGAAATATAGAGAACAGCCCGATCGGTCTGCCCGCCCCAGACAATATCGGCGCCTTCCATGAGGCCGGATATCCGGTCGAAATGCCGGTCATTGATAATACGGGGATAATCGAGGCTATCCTGCGGGTTATCCCCGAAAAAAGAAACCAGATGGTGTTTTATTTTGTTTATCAGTTCATCTTTTATCGAATGATGGGCCAGCAGATAATCCGGGGCGATGCAGGTCTGCCCCGCATTGAGGAATTTCCCGCCGGCGATTTTTTTTGCCGCCGAATCGAGACCGGCATCTGCCGCCACGATGGTCGGGCTCTTGCCGCCAAGTTCCAGGGTTACCGGGGTCAGGTGCTCAGCGGCGGCGGCCATGACCTGCCGGCCCACGCCGGTGCTGCCGGTAAAGAAAATGCAGTCGAATTTCTGTGAAAGCAGCGCTTTGCTCACGGACACATCGCCGGTAACGACTGCCACATGTGCGGGATCAAAATAATGGGCGAAGAGGTCGGCGAGAACTTCGGATGTGTGGGACGCAAACTCCGAAGGCTTGATTATGGCGCAATTTCCCGCGGCTATAGCGCCGATCAATGGCGTGACGGCCAACTGGAACGGATAATTCCAGGGAGAAAGGATCAGGGCCATTCCGTAGGGTTCGGGATGGACGGTGCTGACCGCCGGGAAATGATAAATCGGGGTCTTTACCCGCTTCGGCCGGGCCCATCGGGCGACGTGTTTAAGGTTGTGCCGGATTTCATCGAGGACAATGCCGACTTCGGTCAGGTACCCTTCATAATGGGTTTTTCCAAGGTCACGGGCAAGGGCGTCTAAAATCCGCGTTTCGTTCTGCTCAATGGCATGGCGCAGAATACCGAGCTGTCGGCGCCGGAAAGAAATGTTCTTTGTATATCCCTTGGAGAAAAATTTGCGCTGATCGTTTACTAAATTTCCAATATTTATTTGCATTATCACCTCCTTTATAAAAATGCCGATCCGGCCATGAGCGCCATGGAACGCAAAAGAGTATCGCGCCATTCGAATACATTTACCTGATGTCAACTAAACATAACGAAAGATCCCGCATTTTCCAGCTGAATAATGGTTGATCCGCCGCCGCCGATCCGGTTATGGTAAAAAAAGTGAAAGATCTCGTTTATTTTTTATTGCGGGTGTGTTACCCGAACTATTGCCGGAAAAAAAATCAGGGTTTTTCATCAAGATCAAGGATGGCGAAGTTTAATGAAATTTGAGCCGACGCCGATATCAGCCCCGGAAGACATTTCAATAAGGCCCCGACCGAAATTATCCTGAAAACGGGATCAAATCGCAATCGATACAACTGAAACTGTTTAATCGTAATTGATATCTAATATGAGAAATATTTTTGGATCAATGGCCGATCTGGACATCATAGAATCAAAAACCGACCTGGTCGCCGACTGGGACCACCTGATGCGGGTGTTTATCCGGCCCGAGGACGATGCCAGCCGGCAGACCCTGATCAAGTACATGGAACAGATCCTGTTCGGCCTGCATGAATTCCTGAAAAAAAATGTCGGCATCACCGAGGCCAAAAGCCTCAAAGACCTTTCCGAACGGTTCAAAAACACCACCATCTGTGAAGAGCCCGAAAAGAAACTCGCCGACGTGATCACCTGCCTGATCCGTGAAATCGCCCCGCATGCGGTCAATGTCGCCTCCCCTTATTTTGTCGGGCACATGACCTCGGCGATTCCCTTCTTCATGGTGCACCTGAAAACCATCGAGGCCGCGCTCAACCAGAACGTGGTCAAACTCGAGACCTCCAAGGTTGTATCGGTGGTCGAAAAGCAGGTGATCGCCAAAATCCACGACCTGATCTATCGGCAAAGCCGGGATTTTTATCAGACGCATGTCCAGAATACGGACACCACTCTCGGGGTATTTACCGAAGGCGGCACTACCGCCAACCTGACAGCCCTCTGGGTGGCCCGCAATGCGATGTTCGCCCCGAAAGAAGGATTCAGGGGGATTGAAGCCGAGGGGATCCCGGCGGCTTTCCGGGCTTATGGAGTCGAACGCTGCGTCATTCTTGCTTCCCGACTGGCTCATTATTCACTCCGGAAATCGGCCGGACTCCTGGGCCTCGGCAACGAAAGCGTGATCCCGATCGATACGGATGCCGACTACCGGATGGACATCGAGGCTTTCAAAGCCGCTATCGCCCGGATCCAATCCGAATTACCGGAAACCCGCATCCTGGCGGCTGTCGGCATTGCCGGCGCTACGGAAACGGGGACGGTCGATCCGCTGTCCGAGATGGCCGATATCTGCGCTGAAAACGGCATCCATTTCCACGTGGACGCCGCCTGGGGCGGACCGACGCTGCTGTCCAGGAAAAACCGGCACCTGCTCAAGGGGATCGAACGCTCCGATTCGGTCACCATCGACGGCCACAAACAATTCTACATGCCGATGAGCTGCGGGATGGTCTACTTCCGTGATCCGGAAATCCTTGATGTCATCGCCTATCATGCCAATTACGTCAACCGGTGGGGAAGTGTGGACCTGGGAATCAAATCGCTGGCCGGTTCCCGGGAAGCAAATTCGCTCGTACTCGATGCCGCACTCAAGATCATGGGGGCAAAAGGGTATGCGCTGCTGATCGATCACGGCATCGAATCGGCCGCAGCCTTTGCGGAAGAGATCGCAAGGCGCGATAACTTTCAGCTGGTGACCGCCCCGGTGTTAAACATCTTAACGTACCGCTACTGTCCACCCGCAGCCCAAAGAGCCCTGGCCCTGGCCGAGGTTTCCGAAAAGATCCGGATCAACGAGGAGTTAAACGAACTCAACCGGGCGCTCCAGCGGCTCCAGCGCGAAGCGGGAAAAAGCTTCGTCTCCCGCACAACCCTTAAAGCCAATCGCTTTTCACCCGTCGATATCGTCGTACTGCGCACCGTGGTCATGAACCCGATGACCGATATCGAGATTTTAAGGGAAATTTTAGACGAACAGGAAGAGATCACAGCCCGGCACCTTGCCGATCACCTGCCGGTTTTGTAGATCGCTCCAACCATAGGGCGGGTTTCAAACCAGCCCTGTTCCCATATTGCCACACGCTCAAATTAAATTAAAAGAAATGCCCGTAAATCGCAGAATTGCGACTTACGGGCATGTTGTTTTTCAAGTACAGCTCTTCTGTATTTATAAACCGTGTACATGCACGATCACGTGCACTAAAATACATATCTTGTTATCCGGAAAACTCCAGTGGCATTTTCTTTCGTTCGCAATTCAAAGTTAGCTATTCACAATTCGCAATTGATTCGGAAGCTTAAATTAAACCCAAATTGTGAATAGTGAATTGTCAATTGCGAATTGATAATTACTGGAGCAAAGCGGATAACCGGAAATCATATTCTCTTATGCGTCGGCAACCGCCTGCCGACCCAGTTCGAGGGCTTTTAGATTGGTTTCCACGAAGGCCTGGCGGGTGATTTCACGGATGGCGGTCTCCACGCTTCCGGCAGTTACCGGCAGCAGGCCGGTGGCCGCCAGTGCGCCAAGAAGAACCATATTGACGGAAAGGACATTTCCGGCCTGCCGTGCCGCGGCCGTGGCATCGAAAGCGATCAGCCGCGCGGTTTTATCCCGGATCAAGGATGAAATGGTTTCCATTTCCGGATAGGTCCCCTTGCCGATCGCGGCGGTAAACGGGGGCAGAGGCGTCGTGTTGGTGATGACCACCGTCTTTGCGTTACACTTGTTCATCGCCCGCAACGCCTCGGCCGGCTCGAAACTAACCAGTATGTCGGCTTCGCCATCTGAAATAATGGTGCTGTCCGCGTCTCCGAACACCAGAGCCGATTCCACCACGCCGCCCCGCTGGGCCATACCGTGAATTTCACTCATCCGGACCGGAACGCCGTAACGCCGGGCGGCCTCACCCAGGACACGGGAAGCCAGCAGGTTGCCCTGCCCGCCGACGGCAACAATTATCAGTCGTGTCACGTCCATGTTTGTATTTCCTTATCAGCTAACCGTTAATCCTTTAACGGCACAATTGCATTTTCCGGACATACCTGCGCGCAGACCGAACAGCCGGTGCACATGCCGGCATTGATCCTCACCCGGTCGTTTTCGATATAAAAGGCCGGACATCCCAGTTCATTGATGCAGGCGCGGTCGTTTTTGCACTTGTCGCTTACCGTAAAGGGGCGCCCGGTTGGTTTTTTCAGGCTTTTTAACTGAAGCACGCAGTCCTGCTGGGCGATGACGACGGAAACGCCTTTGAACGCAATCGCCTCTTTTAAAGCCGCAACGCTTTTTTTCACGTTATAGGGGCGGATCACACTCACGTGGGGGACCCCTATGCCCCGGACCACCGACTCGATGGAAACCCGGTTGTACCCTTCGAAGTTTAATGCCGCCATATCGACACCCGGGTGGGGCTGATGGCCGGTCATGGCGGTCGTCCGGTTGTCCAGGATTACCATGGTAATATCATGGTTGTTGAACACCGCGTTAACCAGTCCCGGAATGCCGGAATGAAAAAAGGTGGAATCGCCGATATAGGAGATCACCTTTTTGCCGGTTGCCTTCGAAAACCCGCAGCCGGTGCTCACCGAAGAGCCCATGCAGATCAGGAAGTCCCCGGATGAAAGCGGCGGCAGGAACCCCAGGGTGTAGCAGCCGATATCGGTCGGCTTGATCGTTTCCATGCCTTCGGTGGCAGTATTGACCGCATAAAACGTCGCCCGGTGGGAACAGCCCGGACAAAGGTTGGGCGGCCGCTGGGCGATTTCGGGCAAATCGGAGAGGTCCGGCCGCTCCGGCGCCTCGTAGGCGACCCCGAAAAAGGCGGCAATCTTTTCCCGGACGAGCGCCGGATCATATTCGAACAGCCGGGAAAACAGGTTTTCCGCTTTGCCCCGGACCGGTTTGGTAAAACCCGCTTCCTGGGCGATGGCCTTGATGCTTTCTTCCATGAACGGCTCGCCTTCTTCCACGACGAGGACCTTTTCGCAGCCGTCCAGAAACCGGCGGATCAACTCGGCCGGCAGCGGGTGGGAAAAACCGACCCGCAGGATTTTCACCATGTCCGCGATACCGAGGTCCCGGACGGCATCATTGACGTAATTATAGCTCACCCCGTTGGTGACGATGCCCCAGGACCCGTTTCCGGAAACAATATTGTATTCGGATGCGGCGGCAATCGATTCGGCTTATTCAAGATTTTTCAGCAGCTTTATATGCAGCTTGCGGGAGACGGCCGGGACGGTCACCAGGTTAAACGGGTCCTTGGAAAAACTGCCCGTTGTTACCGGTTTGCGGATTTCTCCAAATGTCACCGGTCCGGTGGAGTGGTTGAGCCGGGTAGTCGTGCGAACGATTACCGGTTCCTGGAGGGTTTCGGAAAGATCGAAGGCATAACCGATGATCCGTTTTGCCTCGTCGATGGTCGAGGGCTCAAGGATCGGCAAGCCGGAAAGCTTCCCGTAATACCGGTTGTCCTGTTCGTTCTGGCTGGAAAACATGTACGGGTCGTCTGCGGAAAGGATGACCAGACCCCCCTTGACGCCCACGTATGCCAGGGTCATCAAGGCATCGGCGGCAACATTCATGCCGACGTGCTTCATGATGCACATGCTGCGCAGGCCCGCATTGGCAGCGGCTGCCGCCACTTCCAGCGATACCTTCTCATTGGTGCTGTATTCGAAATAAAGGTCGCTTTCCTTCGACATCTGGAAAAAATTGAGTGAGATTTCCGAAGACGGCGTACCCGGGTATGTCGTGGCAAAGGCCAGTCCCGCCTCGATCGCCCCGCGGGCGATCGCCTCGTTGCCGAGCAGCAGCATTTCTTCGCCCGGCCGCTCTTGAAGCAGTTTATGCATTCGCGTGTTCCTTTTTCTGGTGATTGGATTGATTCCGCGATTATGGTCCGAGGATGGTTCATGCCGAATCGAGGCAATCAGTATATCAAAAGAGGGTCATATACCAGCGGCCTGTCTGCTGTAAAGTTTTTTTCTTATCGCTTTAAATTCAGGCCGATAACCCGTAATCGCTCAAACCGGAGGGAGAAGGCCAAAAATTCGGTTTACAACGGGGAAATGCTTCACTATAGATAAAGGCTCAAATGCAGGGTTCGTAAATTAACATTAGTTTAACGACCCGCTCCAACAATAGAGGTTGCCATGGATGAAAAGACAACGATAGTGATTGCGACGCGCAATCGTGGAAAAACATCAGAAATTCGAGAAATCCTGGAAGGCTTCCCGGTTCTTATTAAAAACCTGGACGATTTCGGCCCGATCCCGGAAATCGAAGAAGATGGCGCCAGTTTCGAGGAAAATGCCTACAAGAAAGCAAGTTTTGCAGCCCGGGTCCTCGGATTACCGGCATTGGCTGATGATTCCGGGCTGTGTGTCAATGCCCTGGACGGCGCCCCGGGAATTCACTCCGCCCGGTTCGCCGGCGAAAACGTCACCGATGCCGAGCGCTGCTCCAAGCTGCTGGATTTGCTTAAGAACGTCGATGATCGCAGTGCGGCGTTTGTCTGCGCCATTTCCATTGCGGTGCCCACGGGTGCAGCATTGAGTTACGAGGGGCGCTGCGAAGGCATTATTGCTGAAACCCGATCCGGCGAAAACGGGTTCGGCTATGATCCGGTCTTTTACTATCCGCCGGCGGCAATGACGTTTGCCCAGATGCCGGCTGCGGAAAAGAATCGCGTCAGTCACCGGGGCCGCGCCCTGGAAGAAGTCAAAACGGAATTCGACAAAGTGCTCAAATGGATTTCGCTCCAGATGCCGATTTTAGAGAAATCCCCCTGCTTGCGATAACGATCGCCGTGATCCGAAAAACAGAATCAACCCTTCAAACCCATAAAGGTATACCTCGACATGGCTTTAATCCACCTGCTGAACCACATGCTTAAAAACCATCCGAATGTCGCCGAAAAACTGCCCCGCACACAGATTATCGCCCATGCGGTCGAACACAAGGAAGCACTCGTGCTCCCCTGCGGGGCGCTTTCCACCTGGACGCCTCCCGAGTCGACCGGGCGATCCCCCAAGGACACGGTCATCGTCCGGTATCCGGAACTCGAAGAATACATTGACTGGACGTCACCCAACAACCTGCCGCTCGAACCGGAAATTTTTGAAAAACTCTGGGAAGACGCCCTGACCTGCCTCTTGAAAAAACCCCGGCTGTTTGTCACCAACCGGGTGGTCGGCGCGGATGCCACCTACGCCCTGCCGGTTCGGACAATAACGGATCGGGCCCTGACCGGCCTGTTTACGCTAAACATGTTCCGCCCCGTGCCCGACAGCATCGGCGACAGCGTCTTTGTCGACAAGCCGTTCACCCTGGTAGTTGTCCCTTATGACAAGATCGATGCCTCAAAATACGAGGGCAAGCTCGGCAAACGCGCCGACGGCACCACATCGGACATGATCATCGCCATGGATTTTAAAAACCGCCTCGGCCTGATCTACGGTTCCGCATATTGCGGCAGCGCCAAAAAGCTGATGTTCACCGCCATGAATTATTACCTGCCGTTTGAGAACATCCTGCCGATCCATTGCTCGGCAAATGAGGATAAAAATGGCAAAGTTTCCCTGTTCCTGGGGCTTTCGGGCACCGGCAAGACCACCCTTTCCGCCGACCCCGACCGGGCGCTCATAGGAGACGATGAACACGGGTGGAACGATTGCGGCATTGCCAACTTCGAACACGGCTGTTATGCCAAGCTGATCGACCTGAATCCTGAAAAAGAACCCGAGATTCACAAAGCCGTTTTCAACCATCGCAGCTGCCTGGAAAACGGGGTCATCATCGAAAACTGCATGACCTACCCCGACGGCACCACTGACGTCTACGATGACCGGTTCACCCAGAACAGCCGGGCATCATATCCGTTACGATACCTGACGAACGTCAAGCTTGAAGCAAAAGGCGGCCATCCGGATACCATTATTTTCCTGACAGCCGATGCCAACGGTGTCCTGCCTCCGATTTCCCGACTCAATGCCGAACAGGCCATGCTCTGGTTTCTCATGGGGTATACGAGTAAGCTTGCCGGCACGGAAACCGGCATCAAGGAACCGCAGACGACGTTTTCCCGCTTTTTCGGCCAGCCGTTCATGCCGAAAAAACCGATCTATTACTCGGATCTGCTCGGACGCAAAATGGAAGAACACCGCTCCCGCGTATTCCTGATCAACACCGGGTGGAGCGGCGGCCCCTATGGCAAGGGCTCCCGCATCGATATCGTCATGACCCGGGCCATGCTCAACGCGGCCATCGAGGGACAGCTCGAGGATGTGGAGTACCGGGAAGATCCGCTGTTTCACCTCAACATTCCCAGGCAGTGTCCCAATGTGCCGGACGAAATGCTGTTTCCCGAAAACACATGGACGGACAAGGCTGCATTTGAAAGGCGCGCCAGAGCCCTGGCAAAAGAGTTTTCGGATTATTTCGACAAGGCCTACGGCAATTCAGCCATCGAAGAAGCCGTCCGGTCCCAGTGCCCGGGAAAGTAAACGGGGAAACGGTGAACCCACCTAAACCATGTCGCACCTGAAAGTCGATTTTCTCCGCATCCTTTTGACCCGCCGCATGGCAGTCTCCCTGGTTATGGGATTTTCCTGCGGTCTGCCGCTGATGCTCACCCTGACGGTGCTCCAGGCATGGTTGAAGGCAGAAGGCGTCGATCTGGCGGTTATCGGATTAATGGCCCTGGTCGGTCTGCCCTACACCCTTAAATTTATCTGGGCCCCGGTGCTCGACCGCTTTACGCCGCGGCTCTTCGGCCGCCGCCGCGGATGGCTGCTCGCCGCACAGGCAGCGTTGATGGTTTCCATTATCGCCCTGGGACGGGCCGATCCGGTCGGAAATCCCGGTTTTTTTGCCATAGTGGCCTTCCTGGTCACGTTCTTCAGCGCCACCCAGGATATCGTGGTCGATGCCTACCGGCGCGAGGACATCGCCGACGAAGAACTCGGACTGGCCTCCTCCCTGTACATCAATGGCTACCGGATCGGAATGCTGGCATCCTCCGGCGGGGGACTGATCCTGGCAGACCATGTCCCGTTTTCCATGGTCTACCTGATCATGGCCCTTGCCATGATCCCCGGAATCGTCACCACCCTGTTGACACCGGAGCCCGAAGTGAATGCGGCGCCGCCGGACAGCTTCCGGTCTTCGGTAATCGATCCGCTGACCGATTTTTTACGGCGGCCGGGGGCGATATGGATACTGGCCTTTATCCTGTTCTATAAGCTCGGCGACACCATGGCCTCGGCCATGACGATCCCATTCTATCTTGACATGGGTTTTTCAAATACGGAAATCGGCACCGTGGTAAAACTGTTCGGTTTCTGGGCGACAATGGGCGGGGCTATGGTCGGCGGGGTGCTGACGCTTAAGATCGGAATCCGGGGAGGACTCTGGCTGTTCGGCCTCCTCCAGGCGCTGTCCACGGCCGGTTTTGCCATCCTGGCACAGCTCGGCCACAATACGGCCGCCCTGGCCGGGGTAATCGCATTCGAAAACCTGAGCAGCGGCATGGGGACATCCGCTTTTGTCGCATTTATGGCCATCCAGACAAATAAGCGGTTTACAGCCACCCAGTACGCCCTGCTCAGTTCCCTGATGGGCGTGCCCCGGGTCCTGGCGGCGGCTCCCACCGGCTATCTTGCCCAGGCGCTCGGCTGGGTGCCGTTTTTCATCGCCTGTACGCTCATGGCGGTGCCGGGACTGCTGATCCTGCTACGATTTTCCACCTGGCGCATCGGGGCGATCGCAACAGCCGGATTTAACCGAAATTAACCGGTAACGCCACACACGATGGGTTGAAAATCGAGACAAACCGATATATGTTAAGTAAAATTAAAGCCAAAGGAAATAACCGATACCTCCATGAATATCGATATACGCGAAGAAAAGAACGCGCAGAACATCCAGCGCCAGCGATTGACCCGACTGGCCGAAGACAAGCGTAAAATTTTGGGCCTGCCGCCGGAAAAAGCCCTCGACGCCATCCTGGATCATCCCCAGAACACTGCTCTGGTGCATTCCATGGCCGAAGAGGATTTCTTTTTCCTGACCAACGACATCGGGCCCCATGACGCCTTGGAACTCCTGTCGCTGGCATCCAACCGCCAGTGGGAGTACATCCTCGACATCGAGGTCTGGAACCGGGACAGGATCAATGTCGATGCGGTGACCTTCTGGCTCAACCTGCTGCACCAGGCCGATCCAAACCGTTTTATCCAATGGACGATGCAGGATAAATACGACCTTCTCGAATACTACCTGAACCAGACCATCGATATCCTTATACTTGAGAATGACGACGATCCGAGTGATTTCCCTGACGGCTTTTTTACCTATGACGGCACTTTTTACATCCGCTTTCATGAAGATGCCTTTGCCGACATTGAGGACGAGGAGACCCGCGAGGAACTTGAAAATTTCGTCTTCACCCTGCTCGAACGCCTGGCAGCCGAGGACCATACGGCCTATCAGCTCATGCTCCTTCGATCGATTAACGTGATGCCCGGGGAAAGCGAAGAAGAAGCCTTCCGGTTCCGTAATGTCCGGCTGGCTGAAAAGGGTTTTCTCCCCTTTGACGAAGCCGTCGGGGTCTATGCACCGATCCGCCCGGAAAGTGTTAAAAAACGGCCCCGAAAAATCCTGCTCTCCCGCCTGGAGCTTGATTTCAACGTGCCGGTGCCTGTCGGGCATTCAAACATGCTCAGCACCGATACCCTTTTCGGTAAAGCCCTGTTCAGCATCGATATCGAGGAAATCTTAAGCGATATACAGGTCGAATTCGCCGCATTGTGCAACCAGGTAATCGCCGCCGACCAGCACCCGATCCGGGAACGGGACGCGCTCCGGGGCATCGTGAACAAGGGGTGCGGTTATCTGAGCATCGGCCTGCACCGCCTGGCCGGCACCAGGAAACCGCCGGGGGCGATCGAGTGTGCCGCCCTGCTGCACAACTACTCGCTGGAAGATATCTTCCGCACCGGCTACGGCCTGGTCATCGAACTCAAGACCCGGGCAATGAAGTGGCAGCAGGAAAGCTGGTTTACCCGAAACCAACTGGCGCTGAACTTCTGGGACGAACGACTGGTCGGGCATATTGGCGGCTTATTGCTCAAAAGACCAAAATGTTTTGACAACTATGCATCCGGAGAGCTCTACCGGGATTTTGCCACTATGGACGACATCAAAACCACCGAAGCGGCATTATCCGAAGCGATCGCATTTGATACCCTCTTTACGGACCTCCAGGTGGAGACCCGCAACCTGCCGGACCGCCATTTTATTACCTCTGCCACCCTGCTGCTGACCCTGTGGGCAAACAACCGGCTCGATCAAAAAAATGCGCCGGACCCCATCGCCATAGATAAATTCCGGCCGTTTTACGAATCGCTATGGACCACCGGCAAACAACCGATGCAGATCAGCGATTCGACTAAAGCCGATTTCCTCAAGTGGCTCTCCGAATCGACCGGGAAAGAAGAAGTCGAGCTTTCAGAAAAATTCAGAGATGCACTGGAACGATTGTTCGACCGGGTTGAAAAAGAATTTGCCCTGGTCTCCCCCGAGGATCTGGATCACCGGTTCGTCCAGCTGTTTCTGCTTAAAAAGTAATAAGCCAGAAGCCAGAAGCCAGAAGCCAGAAGCCAGAAGCCAGAAGCCAGAAGCCAGAAGCCAGAAGCCAGAAGCCAGAAGCCAGAAGCCAGAAGCCAGACGCCAGA